>JAIEKC010000332.1:2901-22888 GCA_029064505.1 Acetatifactor sp. | reverse complement strand
CGAAGAAGGATACAGAGGTGCTGCTTCTGGATATCGAGATGCCCGGTATGGATGGAATGGAGCTGGCCAGGAGACTGCGGCGGAGAGGGGACAGGCTTGGCATTATCTTTGTCACAGGGAATCCGGACTTTGCTCTGGAGGGATATGATCTGGAGGCAGTGTCCTATCTGGTAAAGCCGGTGAAAAGGGATCGTCTGCGTTCGGCGCTGAATCGTGCGAAAAAGCAGGCGGGCAGCAGGGAAGCACTTCTGGTGACCATCGCCGCCGGGGAGGTGGAGAGGGTATATGTGTCGGACATCTGCCTTCTGGAAAGCAGTGGTCATGAGACGGTCCTGATGACGCGGGACGGAAGGCAGATCGTCTGCAGAGAGCCCCTTCGGCAGTTGGAACAGGAACTGGAAGAGAGATCGGAAGCTTTTTTCAAACCCCACAGATCCTATATGATCAATCTGGGATATGTGGAACGAATGACAAAAAAGGATGTTCAGATGGAGGGCGGGATGCCGGTGCCTATTGCCCGGGGAAAGTGGGAGGAGCTGAATCAGGCTTATATGCGGTATTTCCGCAGACAAGTGTGAGAAGAACTTCTAAATCTCACGGATTGTTTGTGCCGCCGACTGCGTAGCGGCATTCGTCAAATATCCATGCGAGCATGGATATTTTTCTCATTGCCCGCGGAAATAAATTGCGTGCGGGCAGACCATTGGATGGCAACCGTACAGGTGGAAAAATTTTCTGATAACAGAGGGAGCACTATGCTGCAGGCAGGGATTCAGGTGATATGGCTGATGATGTATCACTATTATTTGGAGCAGATCGGCGATCTGGAAAAGGGAAAGACCAGGCGGGCTGCGGTTCTGGCGCTGACATTGGGGACACTGGCGGTGGTTCTTCCGCCCGTTCCCGGATGGGGCGGTCCATGGCACTGTCTCACAGGCTGGCTGGTGATCACGGTGACCTGTCTTTTATATATGCTCTTTTATGATAACAATGCTTTTAAATATCAATGGTGGAAAGTGATCGTGCCGGGTGTACTGATGTCCGTGTGCTCTGCGGCATTGGAGTGGAAAAATGTGATTCCGGGTACAAAATTGACATTGGCGGTTCTGTGCAACGGAGCGGTGGCGGTGACCATGCTGCTTTTGTTAGGCTATGCAAGAGGTCATCTGCGCGTGTGGAACGGTCTGTTAAATTCGGCTGTCTATGTCCTTCTGGGAAGCATCTGTCTGAGGGGAGATCCGATTTCCGCCGGGACGGCTGCGGAGCAGTTCCGAAGCCCTGTCTTTTTATGGCTGAGCGGCGGTGGGGCAGAGCCGGGGCTTTTGATGTGGGTTCTGGCGCTGGAACTGTTGCTGTTCTTTTCACTGGAAGGCACGTTGTTTTCCTGGCAGCGTGGTTTTGAGGCACAGACGGAGCGGTTTCAGCGGGATATCCTGAGCCATCAGTATGAAGAGATCCGGGAAATCTACCTGAATATGCGGAGCTGGCGTCATGATTACCACAATCATCTGCAGGTTATGAAGGCTCAGCTTGCCCTGGGGCAGGTGGAAGAAATGAGGCAGTATCTGGACGATCTGGAGCAGAGCCTGGACGGTGTGGATACGTATGTAAAATCCGGCAATCTGATGACGGATGCGATCTTGAACAGTAAACTGACTCTGGCGGAGCAAAAGAAGATCAGGGTCAGCTGCAAGGCTGTCCTTCCGGAGACGCTTTCCGTGGAGGATGTGGATCTGTGTGTCCTTTTGGGGAATCTCCTGGACAATGCTCTGGAGGCCTGTGACAAGATTCCGCCTGAGCAGAGATTCCTGCGCATTTATATGGTGGTAAACCGGTCTCAATTGTATATATCCGTCCAGAATTCCGCCAGGGAGGATCTGGATTTTGACGAGAGGAATTATATCTCCCAAAAGCGCGGCGATCACGGACTTGGCATGAAGCGGGTGAAGGCGCTGACGGACAAGTACGAGGGCTATCTGACCCTGGCAAATGAGCCGGGCATTTTTGCGGCGGAGCTCACTCTGCCGCTGTGGGAAGAGGGCCGCGTTAGTGAATAGTTACTTTAGTTAACTTTCCATGTGACTTCGGGACGGCAGTGCCCGTAAGAGGGTGACGTCGCCTGTGTTTTCCGTATTTGACCGGGATGTCCGGACAAGGTTCCGGAGGGCTTCGGTAGTTGTGCATTTGAGGTAAAAAATCGAACATTTCACGCAGAAAATCCCCGTTCAGGGGATTTTGGCGTTAGGGTGTGTATGGCGGCATTCCTGAGATAAGAATTTTATCAGAGTGTTTTCCCATGCCCGTGACAGGAAATGAGCATGTGGGAAGCCTCTGAGGAACTATGCGGCCGGACAGGAGGAAGAAGGATGGGAAAAGAGAAAAAAAAGAAAAAGAAAAGCGGCACGGAGCCGGGGCGGGAAGTCAGGCATCATTCGGTCTGGGATAATTACCGTGTGGCCTTTTCCTGGATGCGGGAAATAGAAGGGACGGCGTATTTCTTTATTCAGGGGCTGGAGGTGGTGCTGGCGGTCATACAGCCCTTTATGGCAATGGCGTTACCCGGTGCGGTGGTGTATCTGCTGGGGAGCGGCTGGGAGCCGGGGAGGATATTCCCGGCCCTGGCGGGGTATGTTCTGATCCTGCAGGGAATGCATGTGGCAGGAGGCTATCTGAGCGGCAAGTGTAAAAAGAAACAGATGCTTTTGAGGATCAAATTGGGAACACAGCTTTTCGGGGCCAGCATGGACGCGGACTATCAGCAGCTGGAAAGTGATGCGGGGCAGAAGAAACTGACGGCTGCGGGATGGAATCTCTATTATGGCAATGACAAAGGGATAGAAGCTTTTCTGAAGGTTTTGGGGAGCTTTTTGACCAATCTGGCCGGGTTGCTGCTTTATTCTGTCGTGATAGGCCGCCAGAGCCCGGTGATCCTGGGGCTGTCGCTGTTGGTGGCAGGGGTGGCGGCGTGTATCCATACGCTTACCTACAGGCAATCCGTTGAATATGACGAAAAATATGAAGAGATATGGCGGGAATACAATAAACTGGGGCAGGAGGTGCTGGCGTCCGCCCACGGAAAGGATATTCGCCTGTACCACATGTGGAACTGGTTTTCCGGAGAATTCGAAAAGCTGAAAAAGGAGTTTGTCTGGTGGGGGAACAAGTGGTGGAAGTGTTGTAAGAGGAATGCCTCGCTTGCGGAAAAGTGTCTTGCCTTTGTGCGGGATCTGCTGGTGTACGGCTATCTGATCCGCCGGATGATGCAGGGGGATATGGAACTTAGCGCGTTCCTGATCTATGTGGGCGTGGCGGCAGGCTTTGGCAACTGGATGACTCCTCTGTTGGACGCCTTCAACGCCATTATGGAAAACAACAAATACATGGGTGATTACCGGGCTTTTCTGGAATTTGCGGGAAACGGTGCGGAAGGGGGAGCCGCGGAGGCTTTGCCGGCCAGTGATACGGCAGGTGATCCCGGATATTTCAAACGGCGAAGGCGGGAAGAAGACAACCGGATCACAGACAGCCGGGAAAAAGACGGCTGTCCGGTGAAGAGAGATTTCCTGACGGGAGAGACGGCAGGAAAACCTCATGAGATACGCCTGGATCATGTCTCCTTCCGGTATGAGGGAAATGAGGAGGACACCATACATGATCTGTCCCTGACGATCACAGCGGGAGAAAAGGTTGCGCTGGTGGGTGTCAACGGTGCGGGAAAATCTACACTGATCAAGCTGATCTGCGGATTGTACCGTCCTACCTCCGGACGGATATATCTGGACGGAAGGGATGTCACGGAATTTCCCGTCAAAGATTACTATAAGGAATTTGCGGTGGTATTTCAGGATGTGTTCGCGTTTTCCTTTCCGCTGGCGGACAATGTGACCTGCCGGGATACCGCTTCCGCCGATCGGGAGCGCTTACAGGCGAGTCTGCAGAAGGCCGGGCTGTGGGAAAAGGTACAGTCGCTGGAGAACAGGGAGCAGACCTATATGAACAGGGATCTGGACCCTTCCGGAGTGCAGCTGTCAGGCGGAGAGCTGCAGAGGCTGATGCTGGCCAGAGCCCTGTATAAGGAAGCTCCGGTGCTGATACTGGATGAGCCCACGGCCGCACTGGATCCCATTGCGGAGAGCAGACTTTACGAGAAATATTATGATATGACCAGAGAAAAGACCAGTATTTTTATCTCTCACAGGCTCAGCTCCACCAAATTCTGTGACCGCATCCTGTTCCTGGAGAACGGCAGGATCACGGAGGAAGGCCGACATGAGGAGCTGCTGGCAGGAAATGGCGCCTACGCCTCGATGTATCATACGCAGGCACAGTATTATCAATCTGGAACTGCCGGGGAGGATACATGATTTGCAAAATTTATATTTCCTGAAACGGGCACGGAAGGGAGCAGAGCCGATTGCCGCGTCCGGCAACGGGAACAGGAGGGACAATAGATAATGAAGCGTATTACGGATAAAATAAAGGATACCATGAATGTCCACAGGACAGGGCTGGAGCTGCTGAAAACCGCCCATAAAATAGATTCTTCGGCAATTCCCCTGCAGATACTGCATGCGGTGGTTCGGGTCGCGGATATTTATATGGGGCTGTTTTTCACCGCAAGACTCATTGACAGTCTGATCGCGGGCGGTTTTTCCGGGGCATTTTTTTACGCGGTGCTGGTGATACTGGAGACGCTGTGCCTTGGTGTGACAGGATTGCTGCTTGGGGGATTGTCTGAGAAATCTACCAACCGGCTTCGGATCGGTTTCTATATCATGGTGCGGGAGAAAGCGATCTCCCTTGATTATGAGACCATGGAGCGGCCCGATGTGACGGGCAGGATCGCACGTTCCGAGCGGACCATGCAGATGCATGGAGGGCTGCAGAGTATTGTGGCGATTTACAGGAATCTGCTGGAAAGTCTGCTTACCATAGCGATGGCTGTGGGATTGACGGCGGCATTGTGTTTCGCCGGACCGGAGGCGCAGAGCGGTATCTTTGCCATGGTATCACATCCGGCAGTCTCGGTGGCTCTTGTGGCAGCCTTTTCCTGTGCGGTCATTTTGATCTATGGGAAAGTGAACCGGTATTTTCAACAGAAAAACGAGGAGATCTTTCAGAACCATACGGATGTGGAACTGAAACTGGGCTACATGCTTAACAACATTTTGCGGGATTATAAGGTGGGAAAGGTCATCCGGATCTATGATATGAAAGATATGCTTTTGAGCAACTTTCGGAAATTTAACACACAGTCATCCGCTTTTTTCGGCAGATGGAATGATGTGGGAAATCAGGGGGCGCTGCACAGGAACATTGTCAATGGAATTTATGTGATGTTCGCGTATCTGTTTGTAGCGGTCAAGGTATTGGCGGGAGCCATAACCATAGGAGCCTTTACCCAGTATGCGGGAGCGCTTACGAAGCTGGCAAAAGGCTTTCAGGATCTGGTGGAGAACAGTGCGAAGCTGAGCAGAACCTGTGTTTACATGGCGGATTTCCTGGAGTTCCTGAATACGGAAAGCAGTCATACGGTGGGCAGCATCCCCGTGGAGAAGCGTCTGGACGGGGAGTATGAGATAGAATTTAAGGATGTGAGCTTCCACTACCCGGGCAGTGAGGAAATGGTTCTGAAACATGTCAACTGTAAGCTGACCATGAAAAACAAGCTGGCGCTAGTAGGAAAGAACGGTGCGGGCAAAACTACTTTTATCAAGCTTTTGTGCCGTCTGTATGAACCCACGGAGGGGAGTATCACCTTAAACGGCATTGATATCAGGAAGTATAAGGAAGAGGAGTACAGGGAGCTGTTCGGCGTGGTATTTCAGGATTTCAAGCTCTTTGCCTTTCCTGTGTGGTGTAATCTGGCGGCAGGCTATGAGAAGGATGAGAAAAAGCTATGGGACTGTCTGGAGAGGGCAGGGGCGGCGGAATTTGTCAGGGAGCTGCCGAAAGGCGCGGATACCATACTGTATAAGAGTAAGGAGGGTGGTGTGGATATCAGCGGGGGCGAGGCCCAGAAGCTGGCGCTGGCCAGGGCTCTGTATAAGGACGCGCCCTTTGTGGTCCTGGATGAGCCTACCGCGGCCCTTGACCCTATCAGTGAGGCGCAGGTCTATGCCGGCTTCCATGAGATGGTGAGGGAGAAGACCAGTATCTATATTTCCCACCGGATGAGCAGCTGCCGGTTCTGCGATGACATCGTGGTTTTCGACCAGGGCCGGATCATGGAGCGGGGCAGTCACGAGGAACTTCTGGAAAGGCAGGGGCAGTATGCCGAGATGTGGAGCGCCCAGGCCAAGTACTATGTGGAGTAAGCGGGAAAGGATGGGATAAATTGACCATGGGAGTTGCCCCACAATGGAAAACGGTAATGGCGTGGTCCTATGGGGAAAATCTTCCCGAAAAGATTGAAAAGTGCAATACTTTATGGTATTATGTATTAAATATTGAGATTTTCCAAAGATCATTCAGACAGAAGCCTTCGATTTTGGCGGCTGAGGATTCGTGGGTTACAGAAAGGTATGGTTGAGCAAAATGGAGCAGTACAAGCAGGAATTTATCGAGTTCATGGTGGACAGTCAGGTACTGAAATTCGGCGAGTTTACCTTAAAGAGCGGAAGAAAGTCCCCTTTCTATATGAATGCGGGAGCCTATGTCACCGGGGCGCAGCTTCGCAGGCTGGGCAAGTATTATGCGCAGGCCATCCATGATGCTTTCGGAGACGACTTTGATGTACTGTTCGGCCCCGCGTACAAGGGGATTCCTCTGAGCGTAGCGGCCACCATGGCCTACAGTGAGCTGTATGGCAGGGATATCCGCTATTGCTCCAACCGCAAGGAGATCAAGGACCATGGGGATGTGGGCATTCTCCTTGGCAGTAATATAAAGGACGGCGACAGGGTAGTGATCATTGAGGATGTGACCACCTCCGGTAAGTCCATTGAAGAGACCTTTCCCATCATCCGGGCCCAGGGGAATGTGGAGATCAAAGGGTTGATGGTGTCCCTGAATCGTATGGAAAAGGGCCTTGGCGGCAAGATGGGCGCACTGGCTGAGATCAGGGAGAAATACGGTTTTGAAGCACATGCCATTGTGACCATGCAGGAGGTTATCGGGCACTTGTACAACAGACCTTACAAAGGGCAGATATACATTGACGATAAATTAAAGGCGGCAATCGATGAATATTACGAAATATATGGAGCATGATGAAAGAGATATCCTGTTGACAGGAGAAAAGCGTGAAGGGAGCAGAACAATGGAAGAAAAGATTTATAAGATCATGAAGGGTGCGGGGGCGACCAATATTGCGCTGGGAGTCATTACTCTGATCGTGGGAATTGTATCCGGCATTCTGATGATCGTTGCCGGGGCCAAGCTGATTGCCGGGAAGTCCAAGATTTTATTTTAATATGAGGAGTTAAGCCGGGCATTTCCTGAGGGGAGTTACAGACTTCCGAGGGGGAATGCCTTTTAGAATTTTATGAAAAAGAATTATATTTTCACCAATAAAAAGCATTCGAATCGAGCTATAATGGCGACGATACTGGGAATTATCAGCCTGGCTTCTCTGGGGATCGTGCTGTTTATGACTTACAGGAGCGCAGGCGAGGCGGCGGTGGGATTTGGCTTTACGGGTCTTCTTGCCACTGTCTTTTCTGTGGTCGGTCTGGGATTGGGTATTGTGACCTTTCAGAATAAGAACTATTACCGGTTATTCCCTGTTCTGGGGACGTTACTGAATCTGGCGGCATTGGGCGGGATCAGCCTGATTTTATATGTGGGAGCGAATATGTAATGTGTGAGACAGATGTGTATATGGAAAGATATGAATTGGCAATTGACAGGATCAGGGCGATACCCGGAGAGCATTTCGGGCTTCCGGCCCTGGAAACATATTTTGCGGCGGTGGTAAAGTTTCTGCTGCTGATCGATGAGAATAAGAACTTTCTGGAGAGAGAGGGCGGAATTTCCGGCGCCTCACCGGAGCAGCTGAAAATAAGGAATCAGGAATTGTATGAGGATATCCTTCCGGAGCACTACGGGTGCAGCTATGCCAATCCCGCCTACGCGGTATCGCAGCTGGGGGAGGAACTGGGCGCAATGCTTGCCTTTCTGTATGCGGAGCTTCGCAGTATGATCGGCTTCTGCTATGAGGGAAAGCAGGAAGAACTGGTGATCCGCATGGAGCTTTTTACGGAGGTATATACGGCGGTGGTCTATGAGTGGCAGGAGAGCGGGAGGCTTCCCGGCCGTGAGGATATCCGGAATATTCTTTACTGGTTTGTCAGCGATTACGCCGACGTGGCAGCGGAGAGAAGAGTCCGGGAGCAGGTGTGTCCGGAGGGTTGTTTTGCGGCGGATATCATCCGTAACAGCGATCTCACCGATCTACGGTATCTTTATGCATACGGCGAGTATGTCAGTGAGAGTGTGCTGGAGATGGCGGAATTTTTAAACAGTCTGCCTGAAGAGACCATTGCCGCCATGGCGGATACTTACACGGAGGGATATCGCATCGGATTCGAGGTGACGGGCAAGGATCTCTCCAAAAAGAAGACAGTGGCTCTGTATTACCAGATCGGCTTTGAGCGGATGATGAAACGGGCCATGGAGAACTTTGAGAAGATGGGTCTTAAGCCTGTTATTTTCCGCAATGCGGCCAGTGTGCTGGATAATCCTTCCCTGAGTCACAGCGGATTCTACGGAGCGGCGCCCGGCAGGCAGTATGAATATGACCACAAGGATGACAGGGCGCTGTTCCTGGATAAAAACTATGTGAACCGCAGGCTGGAGGTAACCCGCACGGCTTTTGAAAAGTATAAGGAGCAGGCGGGCAGCTACGCGGGCCCTGCGGTGGTGGAGATTTTTGGGGAGAAATCCTTTGACCCTGTGGCAAAGAAGGAAGCATTAAAGCTGAGCGGGGAGCAGAACAGACTTTGGGTGGAGTACCGCACCCGGGCGGGGGAGATCCAGAGACAGTATATTCCGGAGGAGGAGCGCAGCTTTACCATCATCGCCTTCCCGGTTCCGGAGATCGGTCCTGTCTTCCGGGAACTGTTCGAGGAGACCATTCGCATGAACACCCTGGATTACATGGTTTACCGGGAGGTGCAGCAGAAGCTGATCGATGCGCTGGACACGGCGGATCATTGTGAGATCAGGGGAGGAAACGGGAACCGCACGGATCTGAGGGTAAATCTGTATAAGCTGAAAGATCCTGACAGGGAGACCATATTTGAGAATTGCGTGGCGGATGTAAATATTCCCGTGGGGGAGGTGTTCACCTCGCCCGTACTGAAAGGGACGGAGGGAGTGTTGCACGTCAGTCGCGTCTATCTGAGAGGATTGGAGTTCCGCAATCTTGCCCTCACCTTTGAGGACGGAATGATCCGGGATTATACTTGTGATAATTTTGACACGGAGGAGGAGAACCGGGCGTTTGTCAGCGAGAATATCCTGTTCCGCCATCCCACCCTTCCCATGGGCGAGTTTGCCATCGGAACCAACACCACGGCATATGTGGCGGCAAGACGGCTGGGGGTGGAGGATAAGCTTCCCATTCTCATTGCGGAGAAAATGGGACCTCACTTTGCGGTGGGAGATACCTGTTATTCTCATGCGGAAGGGATCACGGTGTGCAACCCTGACGGAAAAGAGATCGTGGCAAGGGACAACGAAGTATCTCTGCTGAGAGATGAAAAGCCGTTGGAGGCTTATTTCAACTGTCATACGGACATTACCATACCCTATGACGAGCTGGAGGAGCTGACGGCCGTGAGGGCGGACGGGACCAGGATCCCCATTATCCGGGCAGGCAGGTTTGTGCTTCCGGGCTGCGAGGTACTGAACGAGGCGTTCCGGTAGATCACGGTCAGATCAAGCCCCGATTCGTTTGCGGCGTTCCCCGGTGGTGAAGCGCAACTGTTTTCCGCTGTTTTGGACAAATACGGGCGCGGAGACGGCTTTCGGTAACAGATCGGGCATCCCCTCCCGCGAAGTCAATAATTGCAATGTGTCCTGGGGACACATTCCGCAGTAACAATGAAATAAACAGTTGCATACATCGGGTAATTTTAGTAAACTAAAGAGTAGTGAAATTTTTAAATGGCGGCATCTGCCGGGCAGTGTGATGTGGCAGGGAGCGTGTACCGGCGCAGGCGCGGTGGGAAATGACTCCGCCGGCGGAGCTCCCGGCCGGGAGATGCGGAACAGAAATAAGGACAGAAATAGGAACAGGAGGGTATCATGGCTAGTGTAGGTATAGTAATGGGCAGCGATTCCGATATGCCCATCATGGCAAAGGCGGCGGATATTCTGGAGGAGCTCGGTGTCTCCTATGAGATGACCATTATCAGCGCCCACAGAGAGCCGGATGTGTTTTTTGAATACGCAAAGAGTGCGGAGGAGAAGGGATTTAAGGTGATCATCGCCGGAGCGGGCATGGCGGCGCATCTGCCGGGCATGTGTGCGGCGATCTTTCCCATGCCGGTCATCGGCATTCCCATGCATACCACTTCCCTGGGAGGACGGGATTCCCTGTATTCCATTGTGCAGATGCCCTCCGGTATTCCGGTGGCTACCGTGGCCATCAACGGAGGCGCCAATGCGGGCCTTCTGGCGGCTAAGATTCTGGCGACGTCAGACGGCGCGCTGCTGGAGAGGCTGAAGGAATACAGTGCGAAGCTGAAGAGCCAGGTGGTGGCAAAGGACGCAAAACTGCAGGAGCAGGGATATAAAACATATCTGGAAAACATGAAAAAATAGCGTTTCCGCCGTGAAGCGGCCGGGTATGAGATCAGCCGTGGAAGCAGCGCCGTGTGGCAGGCTTATTTTGAATGTGCGGATCGGAAGGATAAGATATATCAGAACAGACACAGAAATGAGGAGAACAATGGATTACAAGAAAGCAGGAGTAGATATCGAAGCGGGATACAGGTCAGTGGAACTGATGAAGGAGTATGTGAAGGGAACCATGCGTCCCGAAGTGATCGGTGGTCTGGGCGGCTTTTCCGGAGCTTTTTCCATGGAGGCGGTCAAGGGGATGGAGAAACCGGTACTGTTGTCCGGCACGGATGGCGTGGGCACAAAGATCAAGCTGGCTTTTCTGATGGATAGGCATGATACGGTAGGAATAGACTGTGTGGCAATGTGCGTGAACGATGTGGTCTGCGCGGGCGGTGAGCCTCTGTTCTTCCTGGATTATATCGCCTGCGGCAAGAACTATCCCGAGAAGATCGCGGCCATTGTGAAGGGCGTGGCAGAGGGATGCAGACAGGCAGGGGCGGCGCTGGTAGGCGGGGAGACCGCGGAGCATCCCGGGCTGATGCCGGAGGAAGAATATGATCTGGCAGGTTTCACGGTAGGAGTGGTGGATGAAAAGGATCTGATCACCGGTGCCGATATCAAAGCCGGGGACGTTCTTGTCGGCATAGCGTCCTCAGGTGTGCATTCCAATGGATTTTCTCTTGTCCGCAAGGTGTTCGAGATGACGGAGGAGAGTCTGAATACCTATTATGATGAACTGGGAGCTACTTTGGGAGAGACACTTCTGACTCCCACCAGAATTTATGTGAAGGCACTGAAAGCTGTGAAGGAGGCAGGTGTTACGGTGAAGGGCTGCAGCCACATTACCGGCGGCGGTTTCTATGAGAATATCCCCAGAATGCTTCCGGACGGCATTGTGGCGAAGGTGGAGAAAGACAGTTATGAGGTTCCCGCCATCTTTAAGCTGCTTCAGAAAACCGGCAATATAGCGGAGCAAATGATGTATAATACATATAACATGGGCCTTGGAATGGTACTTGCGGTGGATGCGGCCGACGCGCAGAGGACGGTGGACGCCGTCCGTAAGGCAGGTGAGACGGCCTATATTGTAGGCAGGTGCGAAGCGGGAGAAAAGGGTGTGATCTTATGTTGAGAACGGTAGTCTGTGTATCCGGCGGAGGCACCAATTTACAGGCGATCCTGGACGCCATTGACAGCGGCGGGATCACCCATACGGAGATCATTGCCGTCATCAGCAACAATGCCGGGGCGAAAGCGCTGGACCGCGCGGAGGAACATGGGATTCCGGGCATACTGATGAGTCCCAAAAGCTATGAGGACAGGGAGAAATTTGAGCATGCTTTCACGGAGAAAATGTGTGAGTTGAATCCCGACCTTATTGTGCTCGCGGGTTTTCTGGTAAAGATCCCGGAGGAGATGGTGGAAAAATTCTCTGACCGGATCGTAAATATCCATCCCTCTCTTATCCCGTCCTTCTGCGGAGTGGGATATTATGGTCTGAAAGTACACGAGAAGGTTCTGGAACGAGGAGTAAAGGTGACGGGAGCCACCGTGCATTTCGTCAATGAGGGAATGGACGAGGGTCCCATCATTGCACAGAAGGCGGTGGCAGTGGAAGAGGATGATACACCGGAAACCTTACAGCGGCGTGTTATGGAGCAGGCGGAGTGGATTCTCCTGCCGGCAGCCATTGACGATATTGCTAACGGCCGGATCAGAGTGGCGGACGGCAGAGTGAAGAGGATATGAAAAAGCGGCTTGGGGATTTCGGATGGCTATAGCAATTGAACAGGAGGAGCGACCATGAAGGTTTTAATTGTAGGCGGCGGCGGCAGGGAACATGCCATCGCGGTCAGCATGAAAAAGAGCAGAAGGGTGGAGAAGCTTTACTGTGTGCCCGGAAACGCGGGAATCGCACAGATCGCGGAATGCGAGCCTTCCATTGGAGTGATGGAGTTTGACAGGATCATTGCCTATGCGAAGGAAAAAGAGGTGGATCTGGTGTTCGTGGCTCCCGACGATCCGTTGGAGGGAGGTCTGGTGGATGCGCTGGAAGCGGAAGGGATCCGTACCTTTGGTCCGCGAAAGAATGCGGCGATTCTGGAATACAGCAAGGCCTTTTCCAAGGACTTGATGAAAAAATACGGTGTACCCACCGCAGGCTACGAGAACTTTGACGATCCGGATAAGGCCCTTGCCTATCTGGAGACGGCGAAGATGCCCATTGTATTGAAGGCTGACGGCCTTGCGCTGGGCAAGGGGGTTCTGATCTGCAACACTCTGGAGGAGGCGAGGGCAGGCGTAAAGGAGATCATGCTGGATAAGCATTTCGGCAGTGCCGGGAACCGTATGGTCATTGAAGATTTTATAACAGGTCCGGAAGTGTCGGTACTGTCCTTTGTGGACGGAAAGACCATAAAGACAATGGCCTCCGCGCAGGATCACAAGAGAGCGAAGGACGGGGACCGGGGACTGAATACAGGAGGAATGGGAACCTTTTCCCCCAGTCCCTTCTACACGGAGGAAGTGGACCGATTCTGCAAAGAGCACATTTATCAGACGACTGTGGATGCCATGGCAGCTGAGGGAAGAGAATTCAAGGGTGTGATCTTCTTTGGGCTGATGCTGACGCCCGATGGTCCCAGAGTGTTGGAATACAATGCTCGTTTTGGAGATCCGGAGACTCAGGTGGTGCTCTGTCGTATGAAAAACGATATCATGGATGTGATAGATGCCTGCATTGACGGTACGCTGGATCAGATAGACCTGGAGTTCGAGGATAACGCGGCGGTATGTGTGGTATTGGCATCCGACGGCTATCCGGAGACTTACGAGAAGGGGTTTGAGATCACCGGTCTTGAGAAGTTTGACGGGAAGGAAGATTATTATTGCTTCCATGCGGGAAGCAAATTTGACGAAGGCGGCAGGGCAGTCACTAACGGCGGCCGTGTGCTGGGTGTGACGGCAAAGGGGGCAACCTTAAAGGAAGCCCGTGCAAAGGCATATGGGGCTACAGAGTGGGTGTCTTTTGCGAATAAATATATGCGGCATGATATCGGCAGGGCGATCGATGAGGCGGAGGAGCAGTCATAGTAAGCTTCCGGACTTTCGTGCCCGGTGATGGAGCCGGCTGATGTAACTAAACTCCCATGCATTCCGATGCACTACCATATATAGAAAGTAAGACAATAAGGAGAATTGCCTGGGAGTTAAGTGGATGCACACAACCTGCGTAGAACATACAGGTTGGCACACAGCTGTCTCGCAAAACCGCAAAGGAATACGGTTTTGACTGCGCGGTTTCCGCAGGCAAGTTACAGGACTTTCATAGTAAAGGATCACCATGGGAGGATGATGTTAATATGGATGCATTTGGTGTTTTGGAAAAATATCATGTACCTCAGGTCTGCAAAGAGTGCGGGGGTGTGATGATATTCAAAGGAGTAGGGGAATACCGCTGTGAGGAATGCAAGGCGGTTGATTATGACGACTATGGAAAGGTGAGAAAGTACATAGAGGAACACTCCGGGGCAAATGCGGCGCAGGTGGAAGAGAATACGGGCGTGTCACAGAAGATAATCCGCCGTCTGCTGAAGGATGGCAGGATCGAAGTGGCAGAAGGGTCCAAATCCTTTCTTCGCTGCGAAGTATGCGGAAAGAGTATACGGTCAGGACAATTCTGTCCGGAGTGCGAGACGAAGGTGCATCATAGGATTGAAGAACAGCAGCGTGCTTTTAATCAGAAGAATGCCAAGGGCGTGGGCATGGGAAAGAAGGGCGATGAGGGTCAGCGCCGCTTTATGGGCAATAGCTGAACCTGAGGGGCTTGTCCGTGAGACGGAAAAACGGCATCTGCCCGGGCGGTAAAGCCTGTTCGGGAGCGCGTGGGTATTCACAGATGCCGTAGCGACAGGAGATAACTTTGCCGGTGATGGCGTGGACCGGGCGGTTGCGGAACAAATTGCGGGTGCTGCAATGGAATAGAAAGGAAAACTTATGAGAAGAACAAAAGAAATGCAATGGAGGCGGTATCTCCTGGCTGGAGTAGTGACGATGGGAATGGTATTGCTGCTGGCACTGTTTGCGGAGAGATTTTCCATCGTCAGCCATGCGGAGAGTGCGGCGAAGGTAATAGCGGCAAGCGCCAAGATCAGGAAGGAGCCGAATCCGTCCAGCGAAACGATCGGAAGCACGGAAAAGGACAAAGTGATCTCCATTAAGAGTCAGGTACAGGGTACGGATGGATATACATGGTATGAGGTGTACGTGAATGCCGATACGCTGGGCTACATTCGTTCCGATCTGGTGCAGATCACGGACGGTACGACACCTCCCTCGGGAACGGCGCCTTCCGCATCAACACCTGCGCCTCCCACGACAAACCCTGACACATCGACATCTGTTCCGGATGAGCCCCTGGCGGATGTGACAGCTGTGAATCCTGCCAGTGCATCCGTGACCGGCGGCGAGTCTGTGCGGATCCGCCAGAATGCTTCCACTACCAGCCGGATCGTGGAAACGGTGAAGAGCGGTATGGCATTGACGATCACCGGTACAGCCAATGGCTCGGACGGCAAGGTGTGGTATCAGGTAACCTTCCTCAATAATGGTGCGGAAGTAACAGGCTTTATTCGTTCTGACTTTACTACGGTAAAACCGGAGGAGCTGACTGCTTATACCGAGGAACCTCCTGCAGAACCGGAAGATTCCGCACAGGAGCCTCCCGCAGAACCGGAAGATCCCGGAGCTGCGCCTACGGAGGGGTTTGGTACCCTGTTACAGGACGGGGATTGGATGCTGGTCGACTATGAGGGAAAGTATACGGATAACCCGGGAGAAGGCTTTTCGATCAAGACTCTGGTGGAAGGCTTTAAACAGAATGCCACTTTGTTTAAAGAGAGTGAGCAGACTGTCAAGAACCAGAAGATCATCATTATCCTTCTGGTGATCCTGCTGGTGGGCGCAGCTGCTGCCATTACGTTACTGATCTTCAAGGTAAAGGATATGTCGGACGCGCAGTACTTTAACGAAGTGGAAAATGAGACCTTAAAGCGCCGGGGAACACGACCTCAGGGCGGCGGACAGAAAGTGATGCAGACGGCGGGAAGAGAGAAACAGGGCGGCAGATCTGCTGCGGGAGCGCGGGCAGGAGCAGCCCAGGGTCAGAGGCCGCAGGGAAGCAGACCTGCGGGAGCTGCCCAGAGCCAGAAATCTCAGGGCCAGAGACCAGCAGGAAGCAGACCTGTGGGAGCATCCCAGGGAGCAAGACCCGGGGAAACTCAGGGACAGCAGGCTCAGGCTGCCCAGGGCCAGAGACCAGCAGGAAGCAGACCTGTGGGAGCATCCCAGGGAGCAAGGCCCGCGGGAGCTCAGGGACAGCAGGCCCAGGCTGCCCAGACCCAGCAGCGTCCCGCATCCCAGGGGGCAAGACCTGCCGGTGCGCCACAGGGTCAGCAGCGTCCCGCGGCTCAGGGCCAGAGGCCGCAGGGAAACAGACCGGCACAGAATCAGCAGTCCCCCGGGTGGCAGTCTAAGAATTTTATGGCGGACGAAGACGAGTTCGAGTTTGAATTCCTGAATTATGACGGGGATGACCAGAAATAAAAAGCTTATATGTATGACGGGCAGTGCGCATGGCGGCTGCCCGTCGTATCGGTTTACAGGGCCGGACGCATATGCGAAACACACGATACCGTATCCGCTGCATAAATGGGAAGTGCGCCGATCACAATGATCCTATGCGGCTTCACGGACCGGCTCCGCTAAGAATGCGGGATGTTGCCGGTGATGACGCAGGGGAAAAGTGGGTGTAAATGTAATTCATGAAAAGGTTGACAGAAGTGATATCTGTGCTATGATAAGTATATCAAAAGCTGCTGCGAACAGGGGGAGCAGCAGATGGGCAAATGAACAGTCGCGGAGACATCGGTTGCAGGATAACCGGATCCATGTATCGGAAGGTTGAATATACGATGGTCGAAAGGGGGCCTCACATGATAATAGAAGTGGATTTCAACAGTGATGAAGCATTATACATGCAGTTATACAATCAGATTATCATGGGAATCGCGACCTCACAGTTCCGGGAGGGCGATTCCCTTCCCAGTGTCCGGCAGATGGCGGATTCCATCGGTATCAATATGCATACGGTGAACAAGGCGTATTCGGTATTGAAGGAAGAGGGATACCTCAAGGTGGACAGACGCAGGGGCGCTGTCATTGCCATTGATGTTGATCGTATGCGGACGCTCGCGGAACTGAAAAAGGATCTTCAGGTCATTCTGGCAAAGAGCAGCTGTAAAAATATCTCCAAGGAGGAGATACATGAACTGATCGAAGAGATTTATGAGGATTACAGCTGATTGCTTAAGAATCAGTGCGGAACTTGTGTATGGATCATTCCGGTGCAATGTAATGTGTATTGTATCGGGATTTGCGGGAACACTCATTTTAACAGACGGAGGTTTGATATATGCAGTCACGGTTTACAGATAAGGCCCAGGAGGCACTGTCCTATGCTTCCAAGTGCGCGAGGAGCCTGAAACAGGGATATGTGGGAACGGAACATATCCTGGTGGGGCTTTTAAAGGAACAGTCCGGTGTGGCCTACAAGGTATTGACAGACAACAATGTGGAGGTGTCCGGTGTCCTGGATATGATCCAGGAGTTGATCGCCTTTGATAACGGCACCCCTGTGAGGGAAAGGGAAGGCTATTCGCCCAGAGCCCGGAAGATCCTGGAGGAGGCTCACAGACAGGCGGCCAGATTCGGTCAGAGGGAAACGGGTACGGAGCACATTTTGATGGCGATCATCAAAGAAGGAGAAAATGTGGCGGTTCGTCTGCTGAATACTCTTGGCGCCAATGTCCAGAAAATATATTCCGATACTCTGGTAGCCATAGGGCAGGACGGAAATCTCTACAAGGAGGATCTGGCAAGGAAAGCCTCCGGCAGAGGGAAGGCCTCCGCATTGAATCAGTACAGCAGGGATCTCACTGCCATGGCCCGGGAGGGAAAGCTGGATCCGGTGATAGGCAGGGAAGACGAGATCCGCCGGCTGATCCAGATCTTGAGCCGCCGCACTAAGAATAATCCCTGTCTCATCGGAGAGCCCGGTGTGGGAAAGACTGCGGTGGTGGAAGGACTGGCGCTCCGCATCGTGGAGGGAAAGGTTCCCGCCACGGTCAGGGACAAGCGGGTGATGACGCTGGATCTCTCCGGAATGGTGGCAGGCAGCAAATACCGCGGCGAGTTCGAGGAGAGGATCAAGAAGCTGATCCGGGAAGTCATAGATGACGGCAATGTGATCCTTTTCCTGGACGAACTTCATACCATTATCGGTGCGGGGGGCGCAGAGGGAGCCATCGATGCCTCCAATATTCTGAAGCCGTCTCTGGCAAGAGGGGAGCTGCAGCTGATCGGAGCCACCACCATTGTGGAGTATCGCAAATACATTGAAAAGGATGCGGCACTGGAACGCCGTTTTCAGCCGGTGAATGTGGAGGAGCCTACGGAGGAAGAGGCGATCCGGATCCTGGAGGGTGTGAAGGGAAAGTATGAGGAGCATCATCAGGTCAGCATTACTTCTGAGGCGGTGGAGGCGGCGGTGAGATTGTCCGCCCGTTATATCAATGACAGAAATCTGCCCGACAAGGCCATAGACCTGATCGACGAGGCGGCGGCAAGCGCAAGGCTTAAGGTTATGGATATGCCGGATAAGCAGAAGGAGCTTCTGGATCAGATCAAGAAGATGGATCTTCAGATCGAGCGTTCCATCCGTATGGAGGCGTTCACCCAGGCGGCCGAGATCAAGCATAATCAGGACGAACTGGTGAAAAAATACGAGCGCATGAAAAAGCGCAATGAAAATAAGGAGACATTAAAGCAATATGCCATCGGGGAAAATGAGATCGCCGAGGCTGTGGCAATGTGGACAAAGATTCCCGTACAGAAGCTGGCACAGAAGGAGAGCGAGAGGCTGTTAAAGCTGGAAAGTGTCCTGCACAGGCGGGTGATCGGGCAGGAGGAGGCTGTGACAGCGGTGGCCAAGGCCATGCGACGGGGCAGAGTGGGATTGAAGGATCCGAAGCGCCCCATCGGCTCCTTCCTGTTCCTGGGACCTACCGGAGTGGGTAAGACAGAGCTTTCCAAGGCGCTTGCGGAGGCCATGTTCGGGTCTGAGGATGCCATTATCAGAGTTGATATGTCGGAGTATATGGAAGGACATTCGGTATCCAAGATGATCGGTTCGCCGCCCGGATATGTGGGTTTTGAGGAAGGGGGGCAGCTCAGCGAGAAGGTGCGCAGGAATCCTTATTCCGTGGTGCTCTTTGACGAGATCGAGAAGGCCCATCCCGATGTGTTCAATATATTGCTCCAGGTGCTGGATGACGGTCATATCACGGATTCCAAGGGCAGGAAGGTGAGCTTCAAGAATACCATCCTGATCATGACATCCAATGCGGGCGCCCAGAGGATCGTGGATCCGAAGAACCTGGGGTTTGCCTCTGTGAGTGACACGAAGAGGGACTACGAGAAAATGAAGTCCGGTGTCATGGAAGAGGTAAAGCGCAGCTTTAAACCTGAATTTATCAACAGGATCGATGAGATCATCGTATTCCATCAGCTCACCAATGAGGACATGAAGTCCATTGTCAATCTGCTGGCTGCAAACCTGACGAAGCGCTGTGATGCACAGATGGATATCCATTTAAGTCTCACCGCTTCCCTGAAGGAGCATCTGGTGGAAAAGTACGCGGATAATAAGATGGGGGCAAGACCCCTTAAGAGAGCCATACAGTCCGTGGTGGAGGACACTCTGGCGGAGGAGATCCTGATGAAGAAAGTACAGCCGGGGGATGCGGTGTCCGCGGGCTTTAAGAACGGAAAGGTGTGCTTCACGGTGAAGTGACAGAACTGGAGGCTGTTGCATCCAAACATAAAACAGTGGAGAGACGGCGCAGTGGCGGCCCGGGTTGCCTGAACTGCTGTGATGGGAGTAAAAAAGTCGGATAGTGTTAAGCAAAAATTCACAAAAATTTTGTAGATTAATGCCACGCTTTATATTATACTGTAAGTATAGCTGAGAAGCTAACAGCTACAATACTCACGAGCAATGAAATCTGCTGCGATGTCCTTGGAAGCTTTCGCTTGTGAGTCGGGTTACCTGACAGATTTTGGTGACCGTCAGCATAAA
>JAIEKC010000332.1:0-2801 GCA_029064505.1 Acetatifactor sp. | reverse complement strand
AATAACAGGAGGATATACACATGGCAGTTGTGGAAGAATTGCTCCGCAGCGAAGAGAGCGGTGCGATCAGTTTTGGCAATCACAAATTACCCCGGAAGGCGAAAGTGGAGGATTACAGGCATGCGGGTGACCTGCTGAAGGTCAAGACCTACAATGAGATCACAAAGCTTGAGAAGAATGGGATGTTCCTTTACGAGTCAGTGCCCGGTACCAGTGTGCTTGACTTTGTGGAGAAGGAAGACGGCGTGGAGTTTGTGGTGGAAGGTGACGAGGATGCGCAGATCACCATCGGACTCAATGATGATACGGAGTATGAGGTGTTTGTGGGAGGTAAGAGTACCGGAACCATGAAGACCGGACTGGGCGGTAAGCTTTCGCTCAGTGTGGAGCTGGGAGCTGTGGGCGAGGTGCCTGTAAGGGTTGTGCGTGTGTGAAAACAGCCATATTTAAGAATAGGAATTTTCGATAAACAGTACGAAATATACTGCATAACGCTGAATGCTGCCTGACGTGATCATGCGATGAAACCGGCCGGCGTTATGCAGTCTGGTTTCACGGCAAGTGAAATCGTTAAGTAGTATAAATTGTGTGACGGTGTCAGGCTGTCTGTGTTATAACAGGCTCTCGGAATCCCTTTTTGCCCGGTTCCGCGAGCCTGTTTTTATGGGACGGATTCCAGTCTGCTCATTTATGGCATGAAAGATTTTTTTTGGGTCATTTGGAATTGTCCCAAATGTGGCAGGAAATCAAGCGCGAATGATATGGAAGATGTGGTGGAATGGATATACAGGAGAAAAGGCAAAATGAAACAAGGTTATCTGGCAGGTAGTCTGAGCTTGATACTGATATTGTTGTCGGGATGCGCCGCATCGGAACCGGGGATACATGTAAGACTATCGCCAAATATCTGGATCCCGGAATCCGGCTGATGGAACTTCCCGGTAATCTGGAAGAAGACTATGACCGGGGGATAGAGGTGACTGTGAAAGCAGACCCTAAGAAAGGCGTTTATATCGCATATTGTGCTGAATTTGACGAGGAGATTGAATTTAGTGCCAGAAGAGAAGTGGACGGCCAGATGGATCAGACAGGTGGAAACTGCAGGGGCTATTCTGTACTGAAGAATTTCCAGCCGCACACGGCCAAAAGCCTGATCCTCAGGATTAGCTGTTTCGCGGAGAAATTCTAAGTCCCACACCGAGTAACTTTCGTACATAATAAATCCTCCATGTAAAGTCATTAATTTCGGGTATCACTGCTTACGTGGGGGAGCATTGGAATGATAAAACCGTTAACTGGATTTGTGACGCTCAACCAAGCGTTTAGTATTGGGTCAACGCTTCATATGTTCTAATATATATTCTTTTTTGATATACTGCGGTCACAAACATATCAAAGGAGATTTATTGTATGGATCAGAAAAGAATAGGTGCCTTTATTTCACAGTGCAGAAAAGAAAAAAATCTGACGCAAATGCAGATTGCCGAACTGTTGGGAATTACCAATCAGGCAGTTTCCAAATGGGAAAATGGAAGAGGAATGCCGGATGTGTCGCTTTTACAGCCTTTGTGCGATGCCCTGGGTATTAGTTTGAATGAGCTTTTTTCGGGAGAGCATATATCAGCGGAGGAATACAAAGGAAAAGCGGAAGAAAATATTTCCAAACTTTTTAAAGAAAAGCAAATTGCTAATCATAAGCCTGTAAAATACCTGTTTTCCATATGTGCCAATGCCGCTTTGCTTGTAGCAGTGATTGAATTAGCTGTTGGTCTTGTCGGGAATGTTTTTAATCCGGCTATATTGAAACCCATATTGATCAATGTTTCTGTATGGCTGATATTGTTTCTGGCTTCAATGAGTAAGCTGGCATATGACAGGAAAAAATTGAAAGATCTGAAGCATTCAGGTGTTTGTATAGATTCCGAAATAGAGGACATGATCCCGGCAGCCTGGATCAGAGTAGGCAACTACACCAGTTGCAGAATTGTCTGTCGGTTTATTTATGATGGTAAGGAATACAAAGCAGTAAGTAACTATTATGTTTTGACACCATTTAAGCGAAAAGAAGATTTATATGCGAATGTTTATATCGACAAAGATGATCCTGCCAGATACAGTGTAGAGCTTTTTCAGGCAGGCCGATGATCCGGACTTGTTTTGAGATCATATACAATGATAAAGTGCTTTCTGTTTCGTCACAGACGGGAAGGATAACAGGAGAATTTGATAAGGAACACAACTGATATGGGAGAGATTTTATGGCAAAGGGTAAGACATCATCCGTATTTTTCTGTCAGAATTGCGGATATGAATCATCTAAGTGGATGGGGCAGTGTCCGGGCTGCAGGGAGTGGAACTCTTTTGTGGAGGAAACAGTGGCAAAGACGCCCCACATGGGAGTGGCGTCCGTCCCGTCGGGAAGGCGGGGGCAGAAAAACGCTCCCAGCGTTTTATCGGAGATTAAAATCCGGGAAGAGGATAAGTTGTCCACCGGTATGGGAGAACTGGACCGGGTTCTGGGAGGAGGGATCGTGCAGGGGTCGCTGACGCTGGTGGGAGGGGATCCGGGTATCGGCAAATCCACGCTGCTGCTTCAGGTATGCAGGAATCTGTCCTCCCACGGGCATAAGATCCTGTACATATCCGGTGAGGAATCGCTGGCACAGATCAAGATGCGGGCGGACAGGATCGGAGAGTTTACCGGCAATATGCTGCTTCTGTGCGAGACAAATCTGGACGAGATCGCGGAGGTGATCCGCCAGAACAAACCTGAGGCGGTGGTCATTGACTCTATCCAGACC
>JAIEKC010000331.1:0-4587 GCA_029064505.1 Acetatifactor sp. | reverse complement strand
CTATAAGATCGTATTGGGCGCAAAGCCTATCTGGACAGGGTTTCGAAATACTCTCTTTATCGAAGCGGTAGGTCTTGTGATCAATCTGACGCTGACATCCTTTGGCGCGTACTTTCTGACCAGAAAAAACGTTCTCTGGAAAAAGCCGGTGAACATATTGATCATTATCACCATGTATTTCTCCGGCGGTCTGATCCCCACCTATCTGACTGTAACCGGTTATGGTCTGGGTAACAGCATCTGGGCGCTGATCCTGCCGGCTGCCATGAGCACCTATAATATGATACTGCTTCGCTCTTACTTTTCCACCATACCGGACAGTCTGGCGGAATCGGTGATGATGGACGGGGGAGGACATTTTACGATCCTGTTCAAGATCTTCATACCCTTGGCTAAGCCCGGAATGATGGTAATGTTGTTGTACTATGCCGTATCTCACTGGAACAGCTGGTTTTCCGCGTATATCTATCTGCGGGATGTGGACAAAGCGCCTCTTCAGCTGGTGCTTAAGAATATGTTCGAGGAAGAATCTTCAGAACTGCTGAAGCTGATCAACAAATACGATAACTTTGACTCTTTGCAGGAGACTGTGAGAGCTGCCATGATGGTGGTTTCCACACTGCCGATCGTATGCCTGTATCCTTTTTTACAGAAATACTTTGAGGGTGGAATCATGATCGGTTCTCTGAAAGAATGATCACAGACGGAGCCGTAATGAAAAAGTTTTTAAAAGACGTAAACAGAAAAATAAAAGGAAAGACCATAATTACCTGGTTTATTACTTTCATGGTCATCTCTGTGGCCCAGTTTCTGGTATGGATTCTGGCCACGGAGACTGTGGTCCGTATAGTGAAGCGCCAGACCAATGAGGTATACAGCAAGGCCTTGAATATTCTGGTTCAATCCTATGACAACAGCATGGAATCTGTCCGTTCCATGCTGAATGTCATGTCTTTGGACAAGAATATCCAAAAGTCAATTGACGGATCCGGGGATGTATGGCAAAATGAGATTACCAGACGGAACCTTGCTTCCTATAAAAGTCAGTATTCTTATATAGAAGATATTTTTATCTATTATATAGAGGAAGAACGTGTTATTTCTTCCAATACAGTGGTGTCCGCGCCTCTGTTTTTTGATGTCTATGGGGACATGGATGTATCCTACGGGGAATGGCAGGAATTTATGAGGCAGGATTTCTCCAAACAGGACGTGTCGCGGAAGAATGGGGCGGGGAAAGAGACGCTGTGGATCCTGCATACATGGTCTGCCGAGAGCGATTCCCGGGCGGTAGTAGGCGTAAAGTTTAATACAGCTTATGTACAGGGGCTGGCGGACAATTTCAGCGAGGACAATTATGTGGGTGTGACCATCCGTAACGAGTATGGCGACCTTGTGGTGGAATCCGGGAATATGGATGACATAAGGCAGGAGAGAAAGGTTGTCAGGACGGGGGAAAGCAGCGGATGGACCTATACCGCCTATATGTCGGACAAGGGCATCCGGTCTTATGAGAAAGGCTTTCTGCCCATACTTTTTATCTGTTTCGGGGCGGAGACGCTGGCGCTTGCCTTTGCGTGCTCCTATTTTCTGAGAACGAATTACAGCCCCTTTACGGAGCTGATGGAATATGTGAATAAGCAGAATCCCAGAGAAATCACGGACGGTTCCGAATATGTGTATATTCGGGATTCGTTTGAAGCGATCGTAAAGAAGGCCAGAGAGGACGAAGAAGAGATCATCAGCAAGCTGGACCGTCTGAGGATATACCAGTTGATGCATATCATGAAAAACGATATTCCCATCGAAAGAGTGGACAGGCATATTTTGGATGAAATGCAACTGAGTTATATTTTCGGTTACTGCGCGGTCCTGTTGATATCGGGAGAGATACGGGATTATGTGGAGAGGTGCAGGGACAGTTTTGCGGTCATGCAGAAAATGGGGTTGGGAATGCGGAAAGACAGTATTCTGCACGGATGCAGCTTTGTCCATGAGGATATGATTGTATGTGTGTTCAGGCTGGATGAAGAACCTGAGGCGGTAAAAGAGAAGCTGGTATGTCTTTGGGAGAAGACGG
Source organism: Acetatifactor sp. (assembly GCA_029064505.1). Classification (GTDB taxonomy): domain Bacteria; phylum Bacillota; class Clostridia; order Lachnospirales; family Lachnospiraceae; genus Acetatifactor. The sequence goes on along the minus strand of JAIEKC010000331.1, from coordinate 2,507 downwards.
AAAGGGAGATTCCGGAGAAATGTGTGATGGCGGTGAGTTCTCTCCAGAAGGGACGTAACCGGCTCAGGAAAGCCTATGAGGAAGCACAATTTGCCATGCAGGGCGCCAGGGGGCTGTTTCTTACGGGCATTCTCCTGTATGACGAGATCAGGGGCAGTGTCAGGGAGTCCGTCCGCGACAACAGGGATGAATATATTGTCAGGCAGGTACAGGAATATATTCAGCAGCATTATCAGGATCCGGATCTGAATGTAGGGAAGCTGTGCGAGGATATGGAAAAATCCGTTTCTTATGTCTCCAAGCTTTTCAAAGAGAAAACGGGGCAGAATATTCTCTACTATATTAATATGGTGCGGATTGAGAATGCCAAGAAGCTTCTCAGAGAATCCCGACAGGACACCGGAATAGGAGAAATCGGGAAAGAGACCGGTTTTACCAACAGTAATTCCTTTATCAGAATCTTCAAAAAGTATGAGGAGATGACTCCCGGGAAGTATAGGGAGTTGAACTTACAGAACATGGGGGACAGGGAATAAGCGTGTGAAGAAGCTCTGAATCACAGAGCGCGCTGAAAAATGCTTTGAGAACATGGTATTCCCCGTCATGTTTTAATAGGAAGCAAAATGCGTTCCGGTATGAGGAGGTTGAGATGAAATATTATCATATTACGGAGACTCCGATGCGCATATACGGTCTGGCAGTGGCGGACAGGGTGAATCGCAGATACTGGAAGCTGCCGCCGGAGATATTGGAGCAGTTTCCCCAGTATGAATTTCTGGGAAGGAGATGTGTGGGAGGTCGTGTGAGATTTTGTACGGATTCCGACAGTCTTCTTGTCAGGATGACGCTGGCGGAGACGAAGGAGGATATCAATATTCCTCTGTCCGGGTCCGGGGGAGCGGATATCTACCTTGGAAAGGGGAAGGAAGCCCGTTTTCTGGGATATGTGGCGCCCACCGTGCATGTGATGCATGAGATCACGGAGGAGAAGATGTTCCGGATGCCGGGCAGCATGGAGACGGTTACGGTCAACCTTCCCAGAAATGATCATCTCCTGTCCATGGAGATAGGGATCGAGGACGGCGCTGTCATGAGGGAAGCACCGGAATATGATATACCTAAGCCTATTGTATTCTACGGTTCTTCCATTACCGAGGGCGGATGCGCGTCCCGCCCCGGGAATGCCTATACAAGTATTGTCAGCAGATGGCTTGACGCGGATCATCGGAATATGGGTTTTTCAGGCAGAGCCCGGGGAGAAGCGGGATTTGCGGAGTATCTGGCGGGAATGAGGGATATGAGTCTGTTTGTGATGGACTATGATCATAATGCTCCCAGCCCGGAGCATCTGCAGGAGACGCATGCTCCCTTTTTCCGTATTGTCAGGGAAGCACAACCGGAGCTTCCCATTGTGATCCTGTCGAGACCTGACACGGATAAGTTTCCGGAGGACAGCAGAAGGAGAAGGGATATCATCCGTCAGACATATCTGGATGCGGTGGAGTCGGGGGACCGGAAGGTGTGGTTCATGGACGGAGGAGCTTTCTTCGGACCTGAGGGGCGCGGGGAGTGTACCGTGGACGGCACGCATCCCAACGCGCTGGGCTTTATGAGAATGGCACAGGAGCTGTATCCGCTGTTGTGTGAGATTTTAGGGAAAACGTTGTAAAATTTTGGCAGGGACGAGTTTGTATATCTAAAAGCTGATGTGTTGTTTTAGGCATAGTCAGGAAATGAATGATGTGTCAGCATGGTATTGTGGGTAGCAGAGGAAAATTTATGGTACGAGAAGCGGAGAGGGAAGATTTAAAAAAGATATTGGAATTGTATTTATGTCTGCACGAGGAATCGGTTCCGGAGCAGTCAGAGCACCTGCAGCATACATGGAATCAGATATTGCAGGATGACTGCCATCATCTGATCGTAAATGAGGTGGATGGGCAGATCGTGTCGTCCTGCGTATGTGTGATCATTCCAAATCTGACAAGGAAGGTACGCCCCTATGCATTCATTGAAAATGTAGTGACCCGTTCCGATTTCAGGGGGAGGGGGCTGGCATCGGAATGTCTGGACTATGCCAGGGACGTGGCCCGGAAGAGCAACTGCTACAAGATGATGCTGCTGACGGGGAGCAAAGAAGAAAAAACATTGGATTTTTACAGGAATGCGGGATATAACAGCACGGATAAGACGGCTTTTGTACAGTGGCTTGACTGAGGCGCTGAGGAGAGAGGCAGAGCGAACGGATTGTTTATGGTTAATAAATAAGAATTGTATGCGTCCGCAGCGGCAGATTCCGGTCAGCCAGCAGCTGGAACGTAACAGTTTAGTGACCTGTCTGCTACGATGGAACCGAAAGGATAAACAGACAGAGAAGAAGGAATATTATCATGGAATGTAAAATATTTAAAGTAAATGAATTACAGCAATACAAATTCGTGGTAGTGCTTTCAAAATATCAGGGAAAAATTCTGCTCAGCAGGCATAAAGACCGCACTACATGGGAG
>JAIEKC010000330.1:0-4391 GCA_029064505.1 Acetatifactor sp. | reverse complement strand
CCGCAAGGAATATCGACCTAAAACGCAAGGTAAAATTCAAACCTCGTAAGTGCCATAACACACAGATCAAAGACCGTGCCGTCTTTCAGGGAAGGCTGTATACTGACTTTCAGGCGCTTTCCTCTGACCATTGGACGGAGATGGATACCGTTCACTCTTCCAATGAATCAAAGAAAGTTCTGCTGACTTTTTTCCTGAAACGGGAAAAACTGTTTCTGGCGTTTCTGATGAACCGTTGTACAAAAGGTGCCGTCCGTGCCGTTTTTGACCGGCTGGAGAAAAAACTGGGCACTTATGATTTCCTGTGTCTTTTTCATACCCTTCTGACTGACAGAGGCTCTGAGTTTGGTGATCCTGATGCCCTTGAGGCAGGCATAAACGGCATAGAAAGGACTAACATCTATTATTGTGACCCCATGCGCAGCGGTCAGAAGGGCGGCGTTGAAAATGCCCATACCATGCTCCGCATGATACTGCCTAAAGGCACAAGTTTTGAGTTCCTTACCCAGTGGGATGTGAACCTGATCGTAAACCACATCAATTCCACACCGCGGGAAAGCCTTTCAGGAAAAACACCTTATGCAGCTGCACTGGAAACATACGGTGAAGAAGTCCTGAAAGCACTTCAGCTCAGGCCGGTCGACCCTGATGAAGTCAACCTGACGCCTAAGCTGATCAAATATAACCGTTAACAATCTTACAAAATCTGCTGTCAGGATGGAATTCAGACTTTCACATTTTTACCATGCTGCCGGTGGAATTTAGTCCAGCACACTAACTCTCCAGCGGTCTGTTTTCTATACCCTAAAACCAGATATTTTGTAAGAAGTTGTCTTGATTATAACAGAAACCGGGTGTTTTGACTCCTGGAAATCTCTATTTTCCTATAAATTTTAAACTGCAGTGGAATTTACTTCTGCACTGGAATTTAAAATTTCAAGTCAGCTTTTGTTTGAATGAGTAAACATTTTATAGAAAATGTTATCTTTTGGCAACCAGTCAAGATGCGGAAAATAAATCAGGAGGAAGCGGCCTTGGATATCAGCCATTTCATTCGTATAGAAGAAAAATACGACCTGTATCATATACAGATTAACGGCGTCTGCCCCTGGATGTATTTCCGTTTCTCATTTTGGAACTATCAGATATGTAAAGAGCTTTTACAATTGTCGGAGCACATTCAGAAAGAAAGTAATAAACAGCAGTATATTCAGCGGCTAAAAAGCGTCACCGGCACTGTTGTGCGGGGCAATGCAAAACAACTGTGTCCGGCAGATATTCTCTTTTGCCCGCATCCGAGACGCATCAGGGGTGATGAATACTATGAATGTATTTATACCGACTGGCTCGTCAAAAAATATTGTAACAGCGTTTCAGTTGAAGAGCCATATAAAAATCAGCATTTTTCTCCTGTATATGCGGATCATGTCTATTACACCGATCTGCTTCGGACCAAGTCGGCACTGTACGCAAAAATACACAGGCATCTCCGGACCGGTGAATACAGAAAAATTTATTCCGGCATAGAGAAAAACTTCGCAGCGGCACTCGAAGAAATCGGTCAGGCATACCATTACGCTATACCCTGTCAAAAAATTTATACCTGCCTGTCGCAGCTGGTTATAGAGATACCGCTGCTAAAAAAGGAGTTCCGTCAGGTGCTGCGTCAGGTAGCCCCCCGGCTGATTGTCGAAGTCGTCTATTACAATAAACGATGCATGGTGTTAAACGAACTGGCAAAGGAACTGGGCATTCCCACCGTAGAACTACAGCATGGAACCATGCACAGGGATCATGCCGCTTATCAGTTCCCCGAAGACTGCGGCGGGATCAGCCAATTTCCCGATTATGTATTTGTATTTTCTGGGTATTGGAAAAACTGTGTCTCTCTTCCGATTCCACAGGAAAATGTCAAGGTGACCGGGTATCCCTATTTTGAGCGTCAGACCCGGAAATATACAGACGGCGGCTTACGTCAAAAACCGCCTGCTAATATTCTGTTTGTGTCGCAGGGAACAGTCGGACAGGAATTGAGCCGGCTTGCGTCGCAGCTATGTGAACTGCTGGATGATTCCCGATATCATATTATCTATAAACTCCATCCGGACGAATACAGCGGTTGGAAAAGCCGGACTCCATGGCTTATCAAAAACAATATCGAGGTTATCGACTCTCCACAAGATACGATCTATGACTGGTTCTCGCGGTGTACCGTTCAGGTAGGGGTCTATTCGACTGCAATATATGAGGGGCTTGGATTCGGGCTGACCACTTTTATTTATAATACCGGACACGCAGATACCATGAACGAGCTGTGCGAGCAGGGCTATGCCACAAAAGTTAATGATGCGGACTCCCTATATCAATGCATTACGTCAGCAGAAACCGGCTGTAACAGGAATGGCAGAAAGTTCTGGGCAATGAACGCCGAGAAAAACATATGTCACGAAATAGATACGCTGTTAACGTCTGAACTATAGCACAAAAAGGAATGCACAATGAAAATACTGACAGTTATTCCGGCAAGAGGGGGATCCCGGGGGATTCCCAAAAAGAATATACGGTTTATCGGAGGACAACCGCTGCTGGCATATGCAATCAAATGTGCACAGCAAAGTATTTATGACATGGATCTTGCCGTCAGCTCAGATGATGAAGAAATTCAAAACATCGCCGGGAAATTTGGCGGCAGAATTGTCAACCGCCCTCCGGAGCTTGCCGGCGACAGCATAACACTGGATCCGGTTATCAACCATGCGGTAGAAGAGATGGAGGCTGTTTCACACTGTATTTATGATATTGTCATTACCATACAGCCGACTTCGCCGCTTTTGACAACGCAGACGCTGGACACGGCAATCGGATTTTTTATAGAGAGCGGATGCGACACGGTACTCAGCGGTGTCAACGACCCCAGATTATCGTGGCGGCTGGAAGAAGGGCAGTATATTCCTAATTACCGCCAAAGGCTGAATCGGCAATATTTACCCAAAGAGTTGAAGGAAACGGGTGCATTCGTGATCACCAAAAGGCAGTATGTGACACCGGCAGGCAGATTTGGCAGGAAGGTGTCCATATTTGAAATCCCCGAGAGGGAATCCGGCGATATCGACACCCCGCAGGATTGGCTGATTGCACAGTATGAACTGAAAAAAAAGAACATTCTGCTGAGAGTGGAGGGCTATCCGGAGATTGGTCTCGGCCATATTTACCGGGGATTACAGATAGCAGAAAGTTTTATCGAACATAACCTGATGTTTGTGCTTAGTCAAAAATCCGAACTGGGGATCCGAAAGCTGGAACAGAGCCATTATCCATACCGCGTTATAGCAGACGAAGAAGAATTTTTTGCACTTATACGTGAATCCCGTGCAGATATAGTAGTTAACGATATCTTAAACACAGATACCGCATACATGCAAAGGCTGGGACAGACCGGTGTGCGCATCGTTAATTTTGAGGATTTGGGCGAAGGACGCCATATGGCGGATGCCGTCATCAATGCGCTTTATGAATCCGGAGAAGATACGGCGCATTCCTTCTGGGGAGACAAATATTATCTCATACGGGATGAATTTCTTCTGGCTTCCCCGCGGGACTTTCACGATCAGGTAGAGGAAATACTGGTTATCTTCGGCGGCACGGATCCAAATGATCTGACAGCGAAGACGATCCGTGCGCTGCTTAAACTTTCTCCGGAGACAGGCATACACTGCACGGTCATACTCGGCATGGGTTATCCCCATTCCGACCAAATACACGCTCTCGTCTCCGGCAGCGAGGACCTGTTTGAGATCGTGAAGGATGTAAAAATAATGTCAGAGTATATGTGCAAGGCTGATATTGCCATTTCTTCGCAGGGCCGCACTATGCTGGAGCTTGCCGCCATGCGTGTGCCCACAATACTGATGGCGCAAAACCCAAGAGAAATCTCCCACGGATTTGGCGGCATGGAAAACGGCTTTCTCAATTTAGGACTTGGCAGTGACATAGAAGTCAAAACCATTTACGAAACGTTAAAATGGCTCGTAAGCTGTCCCTCCATACGCAGGAATATGCATGAGCAGATGCAAAAAAGAGACCTGACGCACGGAGCGGAACGAGTCAAACAAATTATTCTGGGAGGAATTGAATGATGCTTAATACCATTATGAACCGGATAGAAAACAGGCAGTTTGTTCTGATCGCGGAAATCGGTGTGAATTATTATGATATTGCACGTAAAGAAAATATTTCCCCGTTGGAGGCTGCCAGACTGATGATCCGAAAGGCTCATGAAGCAGGAATACACGCCGTCAAGTTCCAGACATATAAAGCCGGTAAGCTGGCTGCGAAAGCATCGCCCTCCTATTGGGATACGACCGAAGAGCCGGAAACATCCCAATACAATC
>JAIEKC010000033.1:0-3292 GCA_029064505.1 Acetatifactor sp. | reverse complement strand
GTTACTACAGTATATCAAAATCCAAAAATAATACTAGACTTTTATTTTCATATGTGATATCATACATAATGAAGTATGGCTAAAATACGGGTTAGAAAATGACTGTTGTAAGGCGGTGAAGGAACTGCCATGCAATGGTTTTTGTTTTTTCAGGGGTTATGGAACAGATTGCGCGAGCGGTAATGGAACAGGAGGTATGTGATGAAGGGTATAAATTGCTGTATTGTAACAGATCTTCTTCCTCTTTACAGGGAAGACTCTGTGAGTGCTGAGACGAGATCCTTTGTGACAGAGCATTTATCGCATTGTGAAAGCTGTAAAAGGGAGGTCGAAAAGTCTTCCCATAATGTGGTGACTGCAGATAAGGAAGCCGGCAGATCAAAGGGGGATGACCCGCTGCGTTCTGATAAGAAGCGGATACATGCAAAAAGGGCATTGCCTGTATCCGCTGCGCTGATCCTTTTGATCGCTATGATATTTCCATTGCCGATAAAGATCGATCAGACTGTCAGCGGAATCTATTGGGAAAGCGGCGGAGGGCCGCTTGAGAAAGAGTGTGAGGTGACGGTAGACGGATGGTATTACCGCTATCTGTTGAAGGACAATGTTTTTAAGGGGAATATCCTCTTTTCGACAGCAGACGGGACCGTATCCTATGATGTCCCGAACGTGGTATTGCACCGGGATGCCATGTATGGGGACAGGGGCGGTTCGGTGACGGTATATGACGCGGAGCAGAATCGGATGCGGGCCTTGGGATATATTGCCGTTTCCGGCAATTTTAAGGAAATATTTATTCACACGGAAGAGGGAAATATTTCCGCGCCCGCAGGCAGCCGCAGCGACGCAATGGAACTGGCGAAAGAGCTTGCCACGGGAGAATGGTGGTATTAAGGAACTGTTCATTAATAACTTGTGCATTTAACTTGTCTAAATCCGCACAGTCTGCGTTGTCATCAGTCGGCGTACCCCGGTACGCCTCCTTCTTCCGCCTTGCCTGTACGAATTTATCCTGCGTCATCTGCACAAGTTATTTTCGGACAATTCCTAAGATCGGATTTAAGATCAGATACATGACTGCAGGCGTACGGTTCTGACGTACAGAATCGAATACAGAAGCGGATTTTGATTACATTTTTTCATATGTTTCGTTACATTTAGCCCCAGTTTTTTTGGAAAACTACCGATATACATTATCGAGGAGAACGTGTGACATGAACATAGGAATTTGTGACGATGAAAAGGAAGTATGTCTGCAGATCAGAAAGCTGGTTCTGGCGGTGGCGCCCGAGAGCCAGGTGGTATACTATTGTTCCGGGAAACAGCTTCTGGCCGAGAGACAGCGGTTTGATATATTATTTTTGGATATACAGATGACCGATATGAACGGAATGGAGATAGCCAGAACTTTGCGGGAGCGTAAGGAAGACACGGTCCTGATTTTTGTGACCGCACTAAAGGAATATGTGTTTGAGGCATTTGACGTGTCGGCGTTTCATTATCTTTTGAAACCTCTGGCAAAGGATAAGTTTAACAGTGTGTTTCAGGAAGCGTTAAAGGAAGCGGTGAAGCGCGCCCGCAACAGGGAGGAATCTCTTTTCTTTCAGACGAAATCAAGGAGTTTTACCCTGTTAAAGAATGAGATCTTGTATGTGGAGAACTGCAGGCGAAAGGTGGATATTCACACGCTGCACCGGACGGAGACTATCTATGCCACCATGGCCCATATGGAGGGGCTTCTGGGCCATGGATTTTACCGCTGCCACAGAGGATATCTGGTAAACATGGCATACATTGCCCAGTACAGCGCGGACAGCATCCTGCTGCACAATGGGGAGACCGTCTATCTGTCAAAGGAAAAATATAATGATTTTGTGACAGCCTATATGGATTATTTGAAACAGGAAGGAGTTTCCTGTGTCTGATTTATATTATCTGATCATTGACGGAACGGACATTGCCATGCAGGCGGCATGGGCGATTCTTCTGTGTCTTTTCTATCATCATTTTTTCCGTTTGAAATTTTATCCGGACTCCCGGTGTATGATCTTTCTTCCCGGAGCGGTGTGGATCGGGATCAAGCGGATTCTGGATATTTTTATTGTGATTTCCCTGACTTCCCCCAAGGACAATGTGAAGAGTCTGTTCAAACAGTTATTAATCTATGTGATCCTGCTTTTACTTTCTTTTTTCTTTTACCAGGGAAATAAAAAGCAGCTGACGCTGATCACCATGCTGTCTGTGGCAGTCAGTGAGATAGGCCGTTTTCTTTCTTTTTCGCTGTCTGTCTTCTGGAACAGAGCCTATGACTTATGTAACAGATGGTTTGACCGGAATATGTCGGAAGCAGATGTCCGGCGTTATCTGTCACTGCTGGAAGGGATGGCCATTGTCCAACAGTTTTCCTATGCGGTGATCTTTATCGTTATTATATATTGCACTTTTCGCTATGTCCGCAAAATATACAGGATCAGGGAGCTGCCTCTTCACCGGACGGAATTTTTATTTCTTATGTTTCCCTGTGCCAGCAGCTTTCTGTTGTGTACCCTGCTCAGGACCATTATGTTTACCACCCTTGAGAATGCCATCCCGAAAACGTTTTATGAGTCATTTCCGCTTCTCATCGGCATCGTTCCTCTTTTGCTGGTCATATGTCTCTTTTCCATGCTCTACAGTATTAAGCTGTATCAGGAAATGCTGCTCCTGAACGAGGAGAGGAACAGGAGAGCCGTACTGGAAAAGCAGGTTGTCAGTATGGAGGAGCATGCAAGAGAGCTGGAGCGCATCTATTCCGGTGTCCGTTCCATGAAGCATGACATGAAGAACCAGCTGGCGGTTCTGGAAAATCTGATCGGACGGCAGAGCGGAAGGGAAGAGTTTAACGGTTACCTGGAACAGCTGGGCCTGACGCTGGGACAGCTGGATGTTCCTTTTCAGACGGGAAGTACTGTGGTGGATTCCCTTCTCTTTATGAAATACCACGAGGTCAGTGAAAAGCTTCCTGAGATCCGCTTTGATGCGGACGATTTGATCTTTCCGAAGGGATGCGGGATTCAGTCCACGGATCTGTGTATCATTCTGGGGAATGCGCTGGACAATGCAATAGAGGCATGTCTGAAGCCGGGGGCTGCAGAAGGACAGGAGAGCCCTTTTATCCGGTTGTATTCCCGCTGTCAACAGAACATGCTTCTTCTGACCGTGGAGAACAGTTTCAGAGGAGAACTGAAGATCAGTCAGGGAAGCGTTTTCCCTGTTACCACAAAGGCCGACAGTGACGCGCACGGTATCGGTA
>JAIEKC010000329.1:0-2160 GCA_029064505.1 Acetatifactor sp. | reverse complement strand
GCTGATCACAGGCTGTTCTGCAGGACTTGGAAAAAGTCTTGCGAATGCTGTATTAAAAAAGGGAGACCGTGCGGTGGTTACAGCGCGAAAGGCAGAGACATTAAGCGAGTTTGCGGAGGAGTTCCCGGAAACAGCATTGGTTCTGGCGCTTGATGTAACCGACGAAAAAGCGGTAACAGATACTGTTAAAAAAGCAAAAGAGAAGTTTGGCAGTATTGATGTGCTGGTGAATAATGCCGGATATGGATACCGCGCCGCAGTAGAAGAAGGCAGTGTGGCGGATACCCAAAAACTGTTTGATACTAATTTCTGGGGACCGGTTGCTTTGATAAAGGCGGTGCTGCCTGATATGAGAGAGAAACGAAATGGTGTGATCATAAATGTATCGTCTATCGCAGCACTGCAGACGGCGCCGGGATCAGGTTATTATGCGGCAACCAAATGTGCTTTGGAGGGACTGTCCGGCGGGCTTCGTGCGGAGGTTGAACCTTTGGGGATAAAAGTGATTGTGGTAGAGCCGGGAGCTTTCCGGACAGATTTTGCAGGACGGTCCCTGACGCAGTCAGAAAAAGTGATTAAAGATTACGAACAGACTGCCGGTGCAAGAAGGATTGGGAAGGATACTTCCCATGGAACACAGCCCGGTGATCCGGATAAGGCCGCAGAACTGATTTTCATGGCGGCTGAGACGAAGGATGCACCGTTCAGATTATTGCTTGGAACAGATGCGGTTACTTTTGCCGGTCATGTCATGCAGGGCAGGATAGAAGAATATGCGAAGTGGGAGAAATTCAGCTGTCAGTCCGATTTTTGAAGTATGGAACTGCGGACAGAGAAGGGAGAAATGATGACATGGAAAGACCGTATGTGATCTGCCATATTTTAAGTTCCTTAGACGGAAAGATAACAGGGCCGTTTATGGGAACGGAAGCAGCAGGAGCCCTTGGTGCAGAGTATGGGAGATACCGGACAGAGATGAATGCGAGAGCGTTACTGTATGGAACCACTACAACAAAGGAATTTACCGGTTTTCGAAAGCCTGTATTGGAAGAAGCGGAGGAAGTGCCGGAAGGGGATTTTGTGGCGGATGACAGGGCAGACCTGTATTTTGTTTCAGTGGATGTGGACGGTGAAATCGGATGGGAATCGGGGATATTTTGCAATAAAGGGAGAGCGCCGGCTCATGTGATAGAGGTTTTGACTGCTTCCACTCCGGCAGCTTATAAAGCCTGTCTGCGGAAAACAGGAGTTTCCTATATTATTGCAGGAGAAAAGGAACTGGACTGTGAGGCGGCAATGAAAAAGCTGTATCAACTTTTTCACATCGAAAAGCTGCTGATCTGCGGGGGCGGTATCGTAAACTGGAGTTTTCTTCAGGCTGGTATGGTCGATGAACTCAGCCTGTTTTTGGCGCCGGTAACGGATGGCGGCTGCGGCATGGCATCTTTATTTACACAGATTCAGCCCTTTACGGAAGGCGAACCGGTAGAGTTCCTATTAAGGGAAACAGAGCAGATAGGGGACGGGGGGCTACGCCTGAATTATCAGCCCCAAAACAGAAAGATATAAAAATGATAGGAGGAGAAGCAATGAAGGTACTTTTAGCAAATGGCAGTCCTCATAAGGAAGGCTGTACTTATACGGCGCTTTGCGAGGTGGCAGATACCTTGAATAAAGAGGGTATTGAGACGGAAATTTTCTGGATTGGCAATAAACCCATAGGGGGATGTATTGCCTGTCTGAAATGCGGGGAAAAGGGCTGCTGTGTTTTTGACGACGCAGTAAACCGTTTCCGGGAGAAAGCGTATGGGGCGGACGGATTTGTGTTTGGAAGCCCTGTCCACTATGCCGGCGCAACCGGAAATATGACAGCTTTTATGGATCGGCTGTTCTACTCTGAACTGCGTGGAAACGGGAATAAGACGTTTTACATGAAACCTGCAGCGGCAGTCGTTTCCGCACGCAGGGCCGGTACAACGGTGACATTTGACCAGCTAAATAAATATTTTACCATTCAGGAAATGCCTGTGGTATCTTCCCGCTACTGGAACATAATCCACGGTGCAAATGCAGAGCAGGCAAGGCAGGATGCAGAGGGACTGTATACCATGCGGGTTCTGGGCAGGAATATGGCGTATATGCTGCGCTGCAAAGAGGTGG
>JAIEKC010000328.1:0-3301 GCA_029064505.1 Acetatifactor sp. | reverse complement strand
AATGAAGCATTAATCAAAAAAAGCTTTACATTATTAAAAAAATTGTATAATATAGATTTTGGTGTTTTGCTGACTGTACAGGAAGTACAATATATTATGCAGAAGGCGGGGGGCGTAGAGCGGCCCGTGAATCCGCTGACAATAAAAAACACCTGCTGTAAGAGGGCCTTTTTAAGAGGTGCATTTCTCAGTGCCGGTTCCATAAGCGATCCCCGAAAAGGGTATCATCTGGAATTTGTATGCAGTAATGAAGAACAGGCGGCACAGCTGCGGCAGGTCATCCGTAAATTTGACATTGAGGCAAAGACCGTCCTTCGGAAGAAATATTATGTAGTCTATCTGAAAGAGGGCGCTGCTATTGTTGATCTGTTAAATGTCTGTGAAGCGCCGGTCTCATTGATGAATCTGGAGAATATGAGGATCATCAAGGAGATGCGCAATTCCGTGAACAGGCGTGTGAACTGTGAGACGGCAAATATATCCAAGACCGTGAATGCCTCCACCAGACAGATCGAGGATATTGAATATATCAAAGAACATTATGGATTTGAGAAGCTTTCTAAGGCTTTGCAGGAGATGGCAGAGGTGAGGCTGGAAAATCCCGATGCCCCTCTAAAAGAATTGGGGGAGTACCTGACTCCTCCCGTTGGAAAATCCGGTGTCAACCATCGATTGCGTAAGCTGAGTGAGCTTGCTGACAGATTAAGACTAAGTGAAATGTAATATGTGCTGTGGGGATGCAGCGCAGGGAGGAGTGTGGTATGACGAAGAGGAGTATTCAAGTAAAACTCGAAAATGGGCTGGAAGCGAGGCCGATAGCGCATCTGGTGCAGGAAGCCAGCAAGTATGACAGCACCATCTACATCATTTCCGAGGGCAAGAGAGTCAATGCCAAGAGTATCATGGGTATGATGAGCCTGGAGTTGGACAACGGCGAGGATCTGGAAGTGGCTGCGGATGGGGCGGATGAGCAGGCAGCCGTGGACGGAATCGAGAGTTTTCTCAGCGGTAAGGAAGCGGTTGCGAAATAGGGGCTATAGAAGGTCAGGCAGAACAATAGGGAAAACCCGTTGGATCTGCCTTTTCAATTTGCACGGAGGAAGTGCGTATGGATAAAAGGTTGCTATTTGTCTATAATCCCAAAGCAGGCAAAGCCCAGATCAGGACAAAGCTTTCGGATATTCTGGAGGTCTTTGCCAGAGAAGGTTATGAGCTGACCGTATGTCCCACACAGAAAAGGGACGATGCCCGCAGGATCGTGGCGGAACGGTCAAAGGATTATGAGCTGGTGGTCTGCAGCGGCGGTGACGGTACACTGGATGAAACCGTGACAGGCATGATGCAGAGCGGTTTCCGCACACCCATCGGATATATTCCGGCAGGCAGCACGAATGATTTCGGTGGCAGCCTTGCATTGCCGAAGAATATGGTGAGGGCGGCGGAAACGATTGTGTCTGGCAGGAATTTCCCCTGCGATATGGGTTCCTTCAATGAAGATGTATTTGTCTATATTGCCGCTTTCGGACTGTTTACGGACGTGTCCTATGAGACAGGACAGGACATGAAAAACGTGCTGGGACATATGGCATATATACTGGAGGGTATGAAGCGCCTGCCTTCCATCAGGTCTTATCCCATGCGTGTCTCCTATGAGGATAAGATCATTGTGGATGATTTTATCTTTGGTATGATCACAAATTCCGTCTCTGTGGGAGGGTTTAAGAATATTACCGGCAAGAACGTGAAGCTGGATGACGGAGTCTTTGAGGTGACTCTGATCAAAAAGCCGAAGAATCCGGTGGAACTGAATAATATAATGCTTTCCCTGCTGAACCGTGATATTGATACCAAATCCATGTATTGTTTCCGGACCGCGGAACTGGAACTGGAATCGGTGGAGCCTGTGGCGTGGTCTCTGGACGGAGAGAACGGCGGCGCCCACACAAGTGTCCATATCAGAAATCTCCATCAGGTCATAGAGATCAGGGTAAAGAACGGTTCATAAGCAGATCCCCCGCCAAGGTGCCCACAGATGACCATAAAGTAAGTATTCCATTTTTAAATTGACTATGATATAATAAGTCCATGTTCAAGGCAGTCAGCGGCCGAATGACCATCCGTACCGTGATTGCCTTACAGGAATGGTATGATATTGACACTCCCGCAAGGGAATGAAAAAATAATATAAAAAAGTGGAGGTAAGTATTATGTTAGTTTCTGCAACAGATATGTTGAAGAAGGCGAAGGCAGGTCATTACGCCGTAGGTCAGTTCAATATTAACAACCTGGAGTGGACGAAGTCCATCCTGCTCACAGCAAAAGAGTGCAGATCCCCTGTTATTCTGGGCGTATCTGAGGGCGCAGGCAAGTACATGGGCGGTTATCATGCAGTTGTAGGTATGGTGAACGGTCTGCTGAAGGATCTGGATATCGATGTTCCCGTAGCATTGCATCTGGATCATGGTTCCTTTGAAGGCTGTTATAAATGTATCGAGGCAGGTTTCTCTTCCATTATGTTTGACGGTTCCCACTATCCCATTGACGAGAATGTGACTAAGACTACAGAGCTGGTCAAGGCGGCTCATGGCAAGGGAATGTCCATCGAAGCTGAGGTTGGTTCCATCGGCGGTGAGGAAGACGGCGTAGTAGGCATGGGCGAGTGCGCGGATCCCAAGGAGTGCAAGGCCATCGCTGATCTGGGTGTTGATTTCCTGGCAGCAGGTATCGGTAATATCCATGGCAAATATCCGGAAAACTGGAAGGGCTTAAGCTTTGAGACCCTGGATGCCGTACAGCAGCTGACAGGCGAGCTTCCCCTGGTGCTTCACGGCGGTACAGGCATTCCCGCTGATATGATCCAGAAGGCTATCAGCCTCGGTGTGGCGAAGATCAATGTTAATACCGAGTGCCAGCTGTCCTTCGCAGATGCTACCCGTAAGTATATTGAAGCGGGCAAGGATCTGGAAGGCAAGGGCTTCGATCCCCGTAAACTTTTGGCTCCCGGCGCTGAAGCGATCAAGGCTACTGTTAAGGATAAGATGGAGCTGTTCGGATCTGTGGGAAAGGCTGACTGATAAGGCGCAGATCATGGAATATACCGGGTTGATCTTTGAAAGATCCGGAGCGGCTTAGCGGGATATATAATAGGATAAAGAGAAAATAAAACGACTTCGAGATGGAAACAGTTCCATGTTGAAGTCGTTTTTTATTACAAAACACAGGCTCCAAATGACAGGCGTGATCACTGCCGCTGCCGTGTGACCTGCCTTATCGGTGCAGTTGCTTCCACAACCGCTTTAAA
>JAIEKC010000327.1:0-3059 GCA_029064505.1 Acetatifactor sp. | reverse complement strand
GTTAAGAAAAAACTCCGCAGGTTTTCCTGCGGAGTCCATATCCTTGAATCTGTAAAATTGTCTGCCTTATCTCTTACTGAACTGAGGTGCACGGCGGGCTGCCTTTAAGCCGTACTTCTTTCTCTCCTTCATACGAGGATCTCTGGTGAGGAATCCCGCTTTCTTCAGAACAGGTCTGTAATCACCGTCTGCCTGAAGCAGCGCTCTCGCGATACCATGTCTGATGGCACCTGCCTGGCCGGTGTAACCGCCTCCATGTACATTGACGATAACATCGAACTTATCCACATTATCGGTTGCTGCCAGAGGCTGGCGAACGATAACCTTCAGAGTCTCCAGTCCGAAGTAATCATCCATACTTCTCTTATTGATCGTAACATCGCCTTTTCCGGGTACCAGATATACTCTTGCGATGGATTTCTTTCTTCTACCTGTACCGTAGTACTTTTCAGTCTTAGCCATGATTTATTCTCCTCCTATCCCTTAGAATGTCAGTACTTCAGGCTTCTGAGCCGCATGAGGATGCTCAGCTCCTGCATAAACGTGAAGCTTGGTGTACATCTGTCTTCCTAAAGGTCCCTTGGGAAGCATGCCCTTAACAGCCAGCTCGACCACTTGCTCAGGCTTCTTGGCTAACTTCTCACGCAGGGTTGTCTCCTTCATGCCGCCTACGTATTCGGAATGATGATGGTAAATCTTCTGATCCAGCTTCCTGCCGGTAACTTTGATCTTCTCCGCATTGATAACGATCACAAAATCACCGCAGTCCATGTGAGGAGTGAAAATGGGCTTATTCTTTCCTCTCAAAACCTTGGCAACCTCAGAAGCAAGGCGTCCAAGAGTCATATCTGTAGCATCTACCACATACCATTTTCTATTGATCGTAGCAGGGCTTGCCATAAAAGTTTTCATGATATTTCCTCCGTATTACTGTTTTCATCGGACCAGTTTCAGCAGATCCATAGTTGTCCGGCTTCCTTCCCGCTCCGCAGATGTCCGGCTGCATTACAGGCTTCCACAGGACTTGTTTTCTATCATTTCAAACGCTTTGCCGGGGCTTTGGCTCGGCGCTTAGAAACACTGTCACACAGTTTTATATTATATGATAAGTTTCCCGGCATGTCAACTGCTTTTTTCAGTTATTCCCGCTCTTATTCCGGCTGTCAAATCTACCCCGCTTTTTCAACGGATCCCGCTGTCACTCCGCCATCTGTTTCCGTGTTCTTTTCCACTGAAATTTCTGTTACACCTGCTTCATTTTCAGCATTTCCGAGTACGCCATGATAAAAGGACCGCTCCCCTTTCCCTCATCGGTCAGATAATACTCCGTATCCTGATAATTGTCCGTGTTGTTGGCAGTTGCCTTTAAATAAATATCATGCAGGCCCTCCTCATCCAGCTTGAGCTCCGTCATGGCGACAAACGCCCTGACCGCGGGTTCCCTGTAGGATTCCTCCAGCCAGCCATTGCGGATACCCTTTAAGATCGTATAGACGATCATGGAAGTACCGCTGACCTCCAGGCGATTCGTCCCGGTGACTTTCCAATCTGCCACATTTGCCCACAATCCGCTTTCATCCTGATATTTCAGCACACCGTCCACAAAGAGCTTCAGCGCCGCCTTCCGTTCCTCCATATATTCCCCGGGCAGCACCTCCATCACGTCCACCATTGCCATACCGTACCAGCCCATGGCGCGGGTCCAGTGGAATTTGCAGAGATCCTCCGCACTGTTTGCAGCATGCCAGTACATGCCGTCAGGCGCAAGCATGGTCTCACTTACCCAGTTCAGTCTCTCCTGCACAAGGGCCAACTGCTCCGTGTCCCCCGTCTCGGCAGCATAGTGGGAAATAAAGGGCTGCAGCATATAGATACCGTCCAGCCATACCTTGTACATGGGCGCTTTATCCTCCGCCCAGCCATGCCAATAATTATGACCCAGACCCTCCTCCGTATATTCCACCGGAACAATATGACCGCTGGTGTTGGTATATACGGCATCTGTCAGATCACGATACAGATCTGCACAGATCTGCACATAATCCTCTTTCTTCCGGGATATACCCACACGCACCATCAGTGCCGCCGTCTTGTAACAGTCCGCACCGTGATGATCCACATAACCTGCCAGATTGGGAGACAGAGATTTATGCCCGTTTTCATCCGACACGATCATAGCGTCCAGATACTCTTCCACATAATCAAGATATGCGGAATTTGCCTCCGGGTTCGTCTCATAGACATCATACAGCCCCTCCATGACAACACCGTTATAGTAGCTCCAGTCAAACAGATACGGCTTGTCACCGGGTGTCCGTTTCTCATTATCCCATGTAAAAAACTTCTTTTCATCTGCTACGATTTCTGCAGGCACATTGACCGTGGAGTCAATCGTAAGTGACTTAATATAAGCCCCCGCTTTCCGCATTGCCGCATCCATTCTTTCCTGTGTCATACTTTTTCCTCGCTTTCCTGTGACGACATATTTTTCCACTGCTCACCGCCACCATAATATATCATTGGAACTTCGCTTCTCCTCTAACCTCTCATATCACCAAAACTGCTCACATCTTCGAAACGGGCCAAAACTGCGCTTTTCCCCAGCGCGGCTCCTGTGTTCCCTTCCGCAGATCAGAATGTATCTACTCAAAAAATTCATATTTCATGAGCATCAGTCCCCTTGCCGGCGCTGTAGGTCCTGCCGCACCGCGATCCTTCGCATCTATGATATCCTGTATGCTTTCCGGCGTACACTTACCCTGTCCGGCCTCCAGCAATGTTCCCACAATGATCCGAACCATATTGTAAAGGAAACCGTCCCCGCAGATCTTGATCACAAGATCCGCCCCCTGCTCCTCCACCTGGGCGGAATGGATCGTCCTCACCGTACTTTCCACCTGTGCCCCTGCCTGGCAGAAACTTTTAAAATCATGCTCTCCTTCCAGATAAGCGGCAGCCTCCTGCATTTTCACCACATCCAGCTCCGCATAGGTAAAATGAGAATACAGACGCTTTACCGGCATTGGAAACTCTCCCCTGTAGATCCGGTACTCATAAGT
>JAIEKC010000326.1:0-2268 GCA_029064505.1 Acetatifactor sp. | reverse complement strand
AATGGGGAAGAACTGTTAAACGAGCGAAAGGCGGGGCAGATAAAGCCCCATGGCTACAGTATGTATCCTCTCATCGTGCCGGGAAGGGATGCCGTGATCGTGCAGAAGGAAGACCTTTCAAAGCTGAAGCGCGGAGATGTGGCGTTATACCGGCGTGACGGAAGTATTCTGGTGATTCACAGGATTTGCAGGATAAGTGAAAAGGGTTATTACATGGTGGGAGATAACCAGACGGAGATCGAGGGTCCTCTGCGCCCGGATCAGATCAGGGGAAAGATGGTGGCTCTGATCCGAAACGGAAAGGAACTGGATGTAAGATCACTGCGCTACAGGATTCCCTGTTCCATATGGCTCTTTATGAGACCGGTGAGGAGACCTGTAAGCCTGGCCGCGGCAGCTGTAAAAAGACTGTTGAAAAATTTGATTTAGAGGCGCAGATGGTGTATGATATAAATAGGATAAAGACTATAAATCAAGCACATAAAATGTGGGTGCAGTTTACGGTATTGTGAATGAAGCGGTGGAATTAAACCTGAATAAAGGATGTGTTTTTGCAGTCCGGTTTATGAGACTCATAATTGCAGGAAGTATAGTATTGATTGAGTTTGTACGACGCTGATGGAAAGCAGAACGTAAGGGCAGTCGCAGAGGAGATCCTGAGAGACTGTAAATAAGGGCAGGAGGGATACAGTATGAAAGAGAAAGCGGAATATTTGCATGGCGGAGATATTTATCACAATTCGGTATCACTGGACTTTTCCGTGAACAGCAATCCTCTCGGCATGCCCAGACGGAGCATCGGGGAGGCTGTCAGAGGGGTCAAGCTGTCAGGGCAGTATCCCGATTACCGGGGGGAGGAGCTTTGCCGGGAGCTGGCGGTATGGGAGAAGGTCCACCCGGAGAATGTACTGCTCGGAAACGGTTCCGCAGAACTGATCTATGCTCTGTGTGTGGCGGTAAAGCCGAAGAAATGCCTTACCCTGGCGCCTACCTTTCAGGAGTATGCGAAGGCGGTTCAGGCGGTGGGCGGTCAGACGGAATTTGTGAATCTTCGGGAGAAGGACTGTTTCCAGACACCGGATTCCATTCTGGCGGCCATTGAGGAAGATACGGATATTGTATTTATCTGTAATCCCAATAACCCCACGGGACAGATGACGGAGCAGTCCCTGCTGTTCCGCATTGCGGCAAAATGCGAGGCCACCGGCACGTGGCTCTGCGTGGATGAATGCTTTCTGCCTTTTCTGCCGGATGAGGAGAATTACAGCATGAAGCGCATGATGGGAAGATTCTCCCGGCTGATCGTGCTACGCGCTTTTACCAAGCTGTTCGGTATGCCGGGCATGAGACTGGGATATATGCTCAGCGGCAACAGTACCATATTGAGCTCGGTGAGGAACAGTATGCAGCCCTGGAACACTTCTCTGCCTGCGCAGCTTGCAGGGGTTGCAGCGTTACAGGACAAAGAGTATGTGGAGAAGACGAGAATACTGATCGTCAGGGAGCGCACCTATCTGTGCGATGCTCTCAGGGACGGACTGGCGGACAAGGTCTATCCGACCTACGCCAATTTCATATTGTTTCAGGCGAAACCGGATCTGGCAAAGCGCCTGCAGAAGGAAGGCATCCTGATCCGGAGCTGCGGCAATTTCCGGAATCTGTCCAACCGCTATTTCCGGATCGCGGTCCGCGCCAGAAAGGAAAACAGGAAACTTATTGAGACATGGCAGGGGCTGTATGATTAAGGAACTGTTCACAAATTGCTTGTGACAAGGACGCCGCATATATGTTCGACTGCAAAGAAGGAAATCGTAGGCATAGCGGGCTGTGTCAAGGTTTTCTGATGCCGCAGATGGACATTTAGACAAGGCATTGGCATGAGTAATTTTAAGGTGAGAATGCTGATGAAGGTTCGCATATAGTCGTTGAGCGGGATCAGGCATAGAGGTCTGTTTTGAGCAGATGCAAAAATGATATTTGGAGCTCTGTATCGGGCAGGTGTGATAAAATGATACTTGGAGGTTTGACGTGAGTAAGTCACCAATCTTAAAAAATAAGCTGTTTCTATATCTTACGGAATTCTTTGCGGGAATGTCCGTCATGGCAGTGGAACTGGGCGCCAGCAGGCTGTTGGCGCCCTATTTCAGTTCCTCCCAGATCGTGTGGACCATCATTATCGGAACCATCATGATCGCCATGGCACTGGGGAATCTCTACGGAGGCCGGAGCGCGGACCGGAAACCGGATCCGGACAGGTTGTATGGGAGG
>JAIEKC010000325.1:0-3302 GCA_029064505.1 Acetatifactor sp. | reverse complement strand
CCCTCATCCTCTGCGGGGAATCCTATTTTAACCGCACCCTTGCAAAGCCCGTAAACGAGGCGCTGCGCCAGATGGTCGTTGTCCATTATGATTTTCAGGGCCTCTCAGACGAGGAAGTGACAAAGTATGTCTCCCGCAAAATCCAGATGGCAGGTGGCAGCCTTTCCATCTTAAGCGAAGCCGCTTTGTCCGCCGTCCACGGCTACGCCCAGGGCAATGCCCGTATGATCGACAACCTGATGACCGATGCCCTGCTTATCGGCGAGCAGACCGGGAAACAGGTCATTGACCCGGAAACCATCCTTGCCGCAGTCAATAACCGGCAGCTTTGAGGATTTCCGGCTCATAAAACCATCTATTCGTTAAATACCTGTTTTATGAAGTGTTTTAATACAGGGAACAATTCTTAAAAAGAACCGAAGAAGGCCGCGTGCATCTGTGTACGCGGCCGTTTCCTTAACCATTGTGTATGAAAGTGGCACAATTCCTCGGGAACTGCTTTTTTCTGTCTGGAATATTTTTCAGACAATTTCAGGCCCTGCCTCCCGGCTGTCCCGCTTATCCGGTCCCATATGCTACCAGCAGCCTCATTGTACATACAATTTGGGTTGGAAGGTTTCGATTTGACTGCACAGTTTCGTTGACAGTAGTGTGCAATCAGCGAAAAGAAATCGCCGTAATGGTGTTTATACTGTCGAAAATAAAATGCTTTTTCCGTCTACTACAAAGTGCCGCGTTACAGCCTGTCCCCTATGGAGAAGCCGAGGCCCTCCAGTCACTGGCCCTGGAGCGAGATCCTGGGGACCGGCTCGTGATCCTTCGTGCTTCCCTTGTAAACCGTTATCTTTCTTTTTTCCATGCGATTCCTCCTCGTCTGTGCTTTGGTATCCGTCCCTGGATCCTATCCACTGCATCCTGCCATCCCATGTACTGCCAGTCCCTTATATAAGGAAGCAGGCTCCGGAATAAGACCAGACAACGGAATCCCGGTTTGTTTACAGTTACTTCCGGTTACCACTCACATGCCTGCTTTTTCAGCCACCCGCACTGTTTTGTCCCGCGCATGGCTTTTTCCGCCAACGCAAAAAACCCGCAAACACTGATGTTTACGGGCTTTCCCTAACTCCCCGAGTAGGACTCGAACCTACAACAACTCGGTTAACAGCCGAGTGCTCTACCATTGAGCTATCGAGGAAAACACAAAATAAATTGTAAGCAGCCTCCCGGCGCTCTGTCATAAAGGCCGGCGCCGTATCTTTCCGGATCTTCCCGTCTCACCCCGGATCCTCCGTCCGTGGTCGGGACGGATATACCCGTCAAACCTTCGGATCAGAACGCTTTTATGAACGCGTACGCATCCGGTGTACCACAGGCGGACAGATGGATGCTCTCTCCGAAGCCGTTTGCCAATACTGCCGCGTTAATTGCTCCTTACGGAAAGTATTATATCCTGTTTCCATTAAAATATGCATCATCACAGCAGTTCAGTGCCCCGCCTGAACCGCTGCGTGTTATGACTCAGTATCCCTCGTTCACAACTTCCCACACTCCATTATTCAGCCGTAAAGTGATGGTGCGATCAGGTTCCCGGATCATTCCACCCTTGCTTACATAAGCGGAAAAGACAATTTCCTTTTCCGTTTGGCTCTTCACTTCCAGGGAAATAACCTCAAAGGCTGTATTTTCATAATAAGCTCTGGCGGCTGCCTCTGCTTCCTCATTCGATACTTTTTCGTAAGAAGTCCTGCTGTTGGAGAGCGGGTCGTCTACAGTGCTGTCGCCGATGGTTTCATACAGCCAATATTTCCCCCAATCCCAACTACAATATCATTGCCGTACTGATAAACTTCCGAACCGACAATGAGATAACAAAATCGTCTCTCAATCTATTAAATGATGTTTGAGTAGCGGATTGTTTATATAAATTGTCATTAACATAAACCATCGGTGCCGCGTCTGCCGTACCGGAAGTGGCAGAATCATCCTCTTGCGAATAAAGTACATCATGGGAAATTGCTTCGTTGTCCGGACGGTTTACAAAAGCATCTGTGTTACTGATTTTGTAATCATCAAAAGCCGCAAAAACATGTAACCCGGATCTGGTTCAAAAATATTGCACAGCAGGACATGTAACCTGATCCTGGTCCAAAGATGCCGTAAGGTGTGACGTGCATATAGCGGAAATGAATTTTCAGACATGTACGAATATTGCACTTAATGCTACTTATCATCCAATAACAGATCACAGATAATTGAGCAAAAAAATAAAGCAGGATACGGGAGTCGGACCCGCCTCTTCAGCTTGGGAAGCTGACATACTACCGATGTACTAATCCTGCATAAAAACACTATTCTGTTGCCACTACTTCTTCTCTTCTCGTGTACTTATGTATTATAACACATAATAACCGTTTTGAACAGACATTTTTTACAAATAATGTAACTTATCAGAACAAACCTCGAAAACTCTGTGTATTTCCCCGCTGTTTTGCCCCCGCCAAATAAATTCATCTGAAAATATGTGATCGAATGCAGGCATTCATCACACATTTCAGCCGAATTTGCCTGGTTTTGAACAGTTGCCAAATAATAAAAAGTAAACCCGACCCGGCAGCATACACTGTCGGGCCTGTTATTTTAATAGCCATGTTACGGCTGATCATTCCTCTTATGGCAGCTTTTGCCTTTTAAAGCAGTATCTCAGCTTAAGGCAATATTTTACCACCTGTTAAGCGATCTTGGTCTTTGCAAGCTCTGCCAGAGTCTTGAAGCCCTCTGCGTCATTTACCGCCATCTCAGAAAGCATCTTTCTGTTTATTTCAACACCTGCCAGTTTCAGGCCATACATAAACTTGCTGTAGGAGAGACCGTTCATTCTAGCCGCCGCATTGATACGGGCGATCCAGAGCCGTCTGAACTGACGCTTTCTCTCTTTTCTGCCCGCATAAGAGCTTGCCAGAGCCCTCATAACGGACTGCTTTGCCACTCTGTACTGCTTACTTCTGGCACCTCTGTAACCCTTTGCAAGCTTTAATACTCTATTATGTTTCTTCCTGGCATTCATGCCGCCTTTAATTCTTGCCATTTCTTATTCCTCCTCACCTGACTTATAAATAGGGTAAAATCTTCTTCATGTTCTTTACATTTGTTGCATCGGTAATCGCAGGTTTCCTGAGATTACGTTTCGTCTTTCTGGTCTTCTTGGTCAGGATATGGCGCTTGTAAGCCTTGCTTCTCTTTAATTTACCTGTTCCGGTTACTTTAAAACGCTTTGCAGCTGATCTGCTTGTCTTCATTTTGGG
>JAIEKC010000324.1:0-13272 GCA_029064505.1 Acetatifactor sp. | reverse complement strand
GTACGTTACTATGAGGAAGCCAGAAAGACAGGTGTGGTAATAGAAGGCAAGATCCCTAATCCCGATGAGAAAAATCTGGCATATTATGAAGAAATTATGGGAATGCAGTTTCAGCTCAGCATGGGCTTTCTGCTTTCCGGCCTGCAGAAATGGCTTCCGAGGATGAATGATTATCAGCGGAAGAATGTGGCGGGAGCTTTATATGATACCCTGGATGCCATGCGCAGAGAGGGGAAAAATGACAATATGTTGCGCAACGCCTTCATAAAATTTATGTGCTGGCTCTATTATAAATTCGAGAGAGTTGTCAGTCAGCTGGGGGAGAACCGGATTCCAAAGATATTATATGAAGGCAGCATCAGTAATTACGAGTTAAAATTTCTATGCATCCTGTCAGGAGCGGGATGCGATATAGTACTCCTGCAATATCAGGGAGATGGAGGCTATTGCGCGTTGGACCGGGATTCCCGTCTTTCGCGGAAGCTGGAACTGCCGGGGATGGGAGAATTTCCTCAGGAATTTTGTATCAAAGATCTGCGGAAGGAAATAGAAGAGCGCGCAAACGCGGAAAGGCTGTATGGTACGCCGCCCAGGCTGCAGAATTGTACGAATGCGTGGATGGACGGAAAAGGGCTTGCGGATGTGCAGAAGCCGGTTCGGGACAGAGGACGGGACGAGAGGTTCTTTTATAATTGTTTTCTGCGGATAGAAGGCGTGGAAGACAAGCTGACTTATTTGAATGAATTGTATCGTTTTCAGATGGAAATGGCCGGGGCCGGCAGAAATCCGGTTATTGTGGAGTCAGAGCTGCTGCCGCCCTCCAATGAAGAAATCAGCACCATCAGGAGAAAGCAGTATAAAGATGTGAATCAGCTGATCATGGATCTGATGCCCAATATTATTTTCGCCCCTGATCCGGAACTCCAGAGGATCCTGCGTAAGGCATTTGCCGATGTGGTACCGGGGGAAGCCAAAAGTGTGGAGGGGAATCTGAACAGGCTGACCAACAGGACAATTTATCTGTTGTGCTGGCTGAAACGTTTTCAGGATGCTTTGTTCAAAGGATGGGATAGCACCCGGGTGGGATGTTTTGTCTATCTGGGAGGATGCAGGAATGAAACGGAAGCTTTTTTCCTTCGGTATTTAAGCAGGCTACCGGTGGATGTACTGATACTCGTTCCTGACCGGAACAGGAAATGTTGTCTGCAGGCGGATGATCTGTATGTGATACATTTTAATGATTCTCTGCAGGTCAGCCGGTTTCCCAGGGAAAATGCAGATCTGCAATTGTCAACTGCCGCGTATCATGCGGAGCGGGATCTGGATACCATTATGTATCAGGATTCCGGAATGTACCGTAATCAACAGTACCGGAAAGGAGTATCCGCCACATTACAGTCTATTTATGAAGAGATTGCTATTTTGTGGGATCAGGAGTTAAAGTACAGACCCAATTTTGATGTGACGGATTCCGTAGTGACTATGCCCGTGATCTGCGCCAAGGTGTGCGGAATAAAGGACGGGCTTGTACAGCCTTACTGGGTCGGAATCAAGAAGCTTTTGACACCGGATACGCTGCTGATCAAAGGTGCGCCCTACCTTCGGCCGGAGGATCCGAATCCGGTCAGAGCTTATGCCACAGGATTTCTGAAAAACGGAAAACTGCAGAGGGCGAAGATAAAGGCTCATTCCTGCTACACATACGGTGTTTTGCGGGATGAGATACAGGAACATATTCTGGACAAACTTCAATTATTGCTGGATCGGAAGCTAATAAGGGGAATTTATGAAAATGGCACAGAGTATACGGCAATTGCAACTGTGCTGAATCTGAACAAAGACATTCTGCGGATGCTGCAGAAATTTGATTTTACCAGGAAGAATCCCAAGATTGTATATATTAACACTTCGGAGGCAGTGATCTCTTTAGAGGACAGTATATTGACGGCTTTCTTAAATCTGGCGGGATTTGATATTGTTTTCTATGTGCCTACCGGATATCAGTGTGTGGAAAGGTATTTGAACAATAAAAGTATGGAAGAGCATCAGATCGGCGAGTATGTTTATGACCTGACGATTCCCGATTTTGATACGATTTCTATAAATCCGCGTCGTTCCTGGCGTGACAAGATATTCAAGAGAGGAGAATAAAGCATGGGATTGGATTTCACGAAGACGGCACAGCCGCCGGAGGTGGTTACGATGCCGGATACGAAAAATGAGGTAATGGTGGTGGAGAGCTACGATATTGTTGCGGACAGGCAGCAGATGAACGCGCAGCTTACAAATTCGGCCGAGGTGGATGCGCTGGTCAGCACCATCGAGATCAACAATCTGGAAACCATAGTGTCTTTCGGAGCGGAAGCTGCGGAAGGTATCTCCAGAGCATCAGATGTGGTATTGAACAGTATGGATATGACTCAGCTGGATGAATCCAGCGAGATGTTGAATACTCTTGCGAAGATCATGGAGAAGTTCGACATTGATGAGATCAAGGATAATCCCACTCTGTTCGGAAAGCTGTTCGGAAACCTGAGAAAACAGCTGGATAAGATTCTGAACAAGTATCACACCATGGGCGAAGAAGTGGACAAGATCTATGTCCAGCTGAAGCAATATGAGTCCGAGATCAAACAGTCCAACCGGAAACTGGATCAGCTTTTTGAATCCAATGTGGAGTATTATCATCAGCTTGTCAAGTATATCCTTGCGGGTGAGCAGGGATGCCGGGAACTGGAAGACCATATTGCCAAAAGGCAGAGGGAGATGGATGAGACAGGGGATACCTCCATACAGTTTGAGCTGCAAAGTCTGCAACAGGCATTGATGATGCTGGAGCAGAGGACACAGGATCTGCGAACCGCAGAAAGCGTGGCGATGCAGTCTGTTCCCATGATCAAGACCATGGAATTCAGCAATATGAACCTGGTGAGGAAGATCAATTCCGCGTTTATCATCACTCTTCCCGTGTTTAAGCAGGCTCTGGCCCAGGCGATCATGCTGAAGCGTCAGCGGATCCAGGCGGAGGCAATGTCAGCGCTAGATGCGAAGACAAATGAGATGCTGATCAAAAACGCGCGAAATACGGTGGAGCAGTCTAAGCTTACGGCACAGCTGGCTTCCGGAAGCTCCATTAAGATAGAGACTTTGGAAACTACCTGGAGAACCATTGTAAACGGTATCGATGAGACCCGTCAGATTCAGGAAAGAGCCAGAAAGCAGCGTGTGGAAGATCAGGTAAGACTTGAGAAGATCAAGACAGATTTTAATCAGAGATATCATATGCCGGATGCAAAATAAATATGGGAGGAATTCCAAGGATGTCTCTCAAAGAGACTGGCGTGCGTATTTTCTATTGGGTATTATTAAGTTTATTATATATAAGGAGGGCTAAGATATGCCGATTAATTTATCAAAAGGACAGAAAGTAGATCTGACAAAAGGAAATCCCGGGTTGAAGAAGATCATGGTAGGTCTGGGATGGGATGTAAACGCCTATGATTCAGGTGCGGATTTCGATCTGGATGCGGCTGCTTTTATGGCAGGTGACAATGGCAGATGTCCCACAGAGAAGGAATTCATTTTCTACGGAAATCTGGAGCATCCCAGCGGAGCTCTGAAGCATATGGGTGACAACCTGACCGGAGAAGGTGAGGGGGATGATGAGCAGATTGAAGTGGATCTGACAAAGATTCCCGGAAATATTTCCAAGATTGCTTTCACGGTTACCATTTATGACGCGGATGTGAGACGTCAGAATTTCGGACAGGTATCCAATGCGTTCATCCGTATTGTGGATGAGGTTTCAGGACAGGAATTGATCCGTTATGATCTGGGAGAGGATTTCTCCATAGAGACGGCAATTGTGGTAGGCGAGCTGTACAAGAATAACGGTGAATGGAAGTTTAATGCGATCGGCAGCGGTTTCCAGGGTGGTCTGGCGGCATTGTGTGCGCATTACGGCATAGAAGTGGCATAAGAACTGTTTCAAATTGTTTATACTGCAGGGCATTGCAGTGTAGAGTAGGTATGAGAATGGAGGAATGAAAGATGGCAGTTTCTTTACAAAAAGGACAGAAAGTCAGTCTGACGAAAGGAAATCCGGGGCTGAATAAAGTGGTAGTGGGACTTGGCTGGGACGTAAATCAGTTTGATACCGGAGGAGATTTTGATCTGGACGCGGCTGCATTCCTTTTGGCGGACAGCGGTAAGGTATCCAATCAGAGTGACTTTGTGTTTTTCGGCAATCTGGAGCATCCGTCAGGCAGCGTGAAGCATATGGGTGATAATCTCACCGGAGCAGGGGAGGGGGACGATGAGCAGATCAAGATCGATCTGTCCCTGGTGCCTGCCAACATTACCAAGATTGCTTTTACGGTAACCATATATGAGGCAGAGCAGAGACGTCAGAATTTCGGTCAGGTAAATAATGCGTTTATCAGGATTTATAATGAGGCTAATGGGGAAGAGCTTCTGCGCTATGATCTGGGAGAGGATTTTTCCATAGAGACGGCAGCTGTTTTTGGTGAATTATATAAGAATGGCGGCGAGTGGAAATTTAACGCCATCGGCAGTGGTTATCAGGGTGGTCTGGCGGCGTTATGCGCGAATTTCGGCGTTGAGATAGAAAACTGACAGCATCTCTGTACAGGAATGCATATCGTCAGACAGACGGTGTGAAGAGGTAACGGACAGTAAAACAAAACGGCTTCAGAGACAGAACAAAAATGCAAAAACAGCTTCAGAGGTGAAACTGAAATAAGGAGAAGAGAATATGGCGATCAGTTTACAAAAAGGTCAAAAGGTAAATCTTACGAAGAAAGCATCCGGAGGTTTGGGTGAGATTCTGGTGAATCTGAACTGGAACTCCGGAAAGAAAGGCTTCCTGTCCGGTCTGTTGGGCGGCGGTGCCATCGATCTGGATCTGGGATGCTTGTATGAACTAAAGGACGGCAGAAAGGGAGCCGTGCAGGCTCTCGGAAATGCTTTCGGTTCCCTGCAATATCCGCCTTTCATTGCACTGGACGGTGATGACAGAACAGGAGCGGCGGCAGCAGGAGAGAATCTGAGGATCAACGGTAACCAGATCGCGGATATCAGACGGATTCTTGTATATACTTTTATTTATGAGGGAATTGCGAACTGGAAACAGGCGGACGCAGTGGTTACGATCAAATATCCCGGTGCGGAAGACATTATCGTGCGCATGGATGAGTTTAATTCCAAGGATATCATGTGTGGTCTGGTGCTGTTCGAAAATCGTGATGATGAGACGTTCAGTGTGGAAAAGATCATCCGTTTCTTCAGAGGACATGAGGATCTGGACAGAGCGTTCGGATGGGGTATGAACTGGAAACCGGGACGTAAATAAAATATGGAAGGAAACCCTTCTTCATAAAAAACGAAAGTGTTGGGACGAAACGTATCAGTTCAGAAAGGTCACCGAACTGCGATCATTGACTTCGCAGGAGGGGCTGTCTGAACTGTTACAACGAAACAGATTGCAGGGAATGCAGTCCGGATTAACATAACATTTACCTGTAAGGTGCCGGATCCATCGCTGGCTGTGTAACAGACGGGGATCGATCTGTCATGACACTGCAGGGATGAATACAGAACTGGAATGGAGAGAATAATGTCAGTTAGTTTACAGAAGGGACAGAAGGTCAGTCTGTCAAAGGATAATGCAGGACTTTCTAAGGTGATCGTCGGCCTGGGGTGGGATGAGGTGAAAAGAAAGACAGGATTTTTCGCCCCGAAGCCTCAGGCAATCGACTGTGATGCGTCGGCACTGGCACTGATCAACGGTAAATTGATCCACAAGGAGGATGTTGTCTACTACGGTAATCTCCGACATCCCACCGGAACCATAGAGCATATGGGGGATAATCTGACCGGTGCGGGAGACGGAGATGATGAGCAGATCGTAGTGGATCTTGCCAGGATTCCGGCCGAATATGACAGGATTGTGTTGGTAGTCAACATTTATCAGGCGGTGCAGAGAAACCAACATTTTGGAATGATCGAAAATGCATTCATACGTCTGGTGAATGCGGGCAATAATATGGAAATGTGCAAATACAGCCTGACGGATAATTATTCCGGAATGACAGCGATGATATTCGGAGAGATTTACCGACGTAATGGAGAGTGGAAGTTCAATGCCATTGGCCAGGGAACAAACGATCCGGGTCTGGGAGAACTGGTTGGAAGATATATGTAGTATAAAAATGCTCTTATGAAACGGGGAAATACAAGGTTGAACAAAAATGCGTGTTCAACTGTTTATTTATGACAACGGAAAGATTTCGTTGTGTATATGCGTGCCGCAGCGCGCAGATGGGTATAAAGATGAAATATCAAGGACTTTCAGATCAGGAAGTAAAAAACTCCCGTGAGAAATACGGTTCCAATGCGATTCCTGAGTCTGAGCCGACTACTTTTTGGGAGGCCTTTAAGGAGACTTTCGGTGATCCCATGATCAAGATTCTGTTGGTGATCGCGGCGATCATGATCGTGATGTTTTTCCTGGGCTATGCGGAGATCTACGAGCCTGTGGGCACTGTCGTAGCGGTGCTGATCGTAGCTTTCGTTTCCGCCAAGACAAGCGTGGCCAGCGATACAAAGTATCGTCAGTTGAAAGACAGTACGAAAAAGGATACCTGTAAGGTATACCGCAACGGCATGGTCACAGTGATCGAAGTGGACGACGTGGTTGTGGGCGACAGTGTACTGCTTCAATCCGGCGATAAGATTCCTGCGGACGGTATTCTGGTGGACGGCGATATCCGGGTGGATAATTCCGCGTTAAACGGTGAGGCGGAGGAGTGCAAGAAGAACGCTGCCCAGGGCCATGTGGAGCTGCCTGACGATATTACGGGTGATACCTTTGTGGATCAATATTCCCTGTTCAGGGGCGCGGTGGTGTTCGACGGAGAAGGTATTCTGGATGTACGTAAAGTGGGTCTGAAGACCATGATGGGTAAGATGGCGGAAGAGATGCAGGAAGAGGAACCGGATTCACCGCTGAAGGTAAAGCTTTCCAAACTGGCAAATCAGATTTCCACCTTTGGTTACATCGGTGCGGCGGTGATCGCTGTTCTTTATATCATTTTCTTTGTGACGAAGGCGGGAGGCGTCAGTGAATACCTGGCAACCGGCTGGTCTCAGATCCTTCAGGATGTGGTAAGAGCGGTTTCACTTGCCATTGTAATTATTGTGTGTGCTGTTCCGGAAGGACTGCCTCTGATGATATCTCTTGTGCTGATGCAGAATACCAGTAAGATGTTGGATCATAATGTATTGGTGAGGAAGGCCGAAGGTATCGAGACGGCGGGTTCCCTGAATATTCTGTTCAGCGATAAGACAGGTACGATCACTAAAGGTATGCTTGAGGTAGTGGAATTTTTTACTGCTCAGGGAGAGACCATTCCCATAAGCGAGCTGAAGAACTATGGGAAGGTGAAAGGTCTTGTAGATGTGGCCATCGGCAAGAATACTTCATCTCTGTTTGATGCTTCACACAAAGTGATCGGCGGAAATGCCACGGATCAGGCTCTGATGAAATTTATCGGGGAAGACACCTTCAATCTGCTGGCAAATAATATGGAGTGTGTGGCTGATAAATTTCAGGGCTTCAATTCGGCAAATAAATTCAGCCAGGTACACATTAAAAGCATGTGTAAGACCTTTTACAAAGGTGCTCCGGAGAGATTGCTGGCGGTTGCCACAAAGGCATTGGACAAGAATGGAAATGAAATGGACCTGAACTTTGATGAATTAAATGAGAAGATCAATGAACTGGCATCCAGAGCCATGAGAGTGCTTGCCTTTGGCTATTCCAATAAAGAGCTTGTGGAAAGCAGGATCAATGAGGATGTTGTCCTGATCGGTCTGGTGGCAATCCGTGATGATGTAAGACCGGAGGCAAAGGATGCCATCCGTGAAGTGCAGGAGGCCGGCATTCAGGTAGTCATGATCACCGGTGACAGGCTGGAGACAGCCGTATCCATTGCAGAGGACGCGGGGCTGATCCGAAATGATTCTGACAAGGCATTGACCTCTGCCGAGCTGAATAATATGAGTGATGATGAGGTCAAGGCGATCATAAAGGATATCAGAGTCATTGCCAGGGCATTGCCCACGGATAAATCCCGTATGGTTAAGCTCTGTCAGGAGATGAATCTGGTAGTAGGTATGACGGGAGACGGCGTGAATGACTCGCCCGCATTGAAGAGAGCGGATGTGGGATTTGCTATGGGAAGCGGTACCGAGGCTGCCAAGGAAGCCGGTAAGATAGTGGTATTGGATGATAACTTTAAATCTATTAAGGATGCCATCTGGTATGGCAGAACCATTTACCATAACATCCTGAAATTCTGTAAGTTCCAGCTGGTGATCAATGTGGCAGCAGTTGTAGTCAGTGCCATTGCTCCATTCTTTGGCGTGGACGAGCCGCTTAAGGTAACACATCTGCTGTTCGTGAATCTGGTCATGGATGGACTGGGAGCGATCATGCTTGGCAATGAGCCGGCACTGGAAAAGTACATGAGGGAAAAACCCAGAAGAAGGGACGAGAACATTGTCAGCAGGAAGATGATGGCGCAGATAGTTACCATGGGAGCATGGCTTACGATCATCAGCTTTGCATTTTTGAAACTGCCATTCTTTGCAAATTTATTTGGCGGCTGGGCAGTGGACGGATCCGGACAGGTTCTGGATGGCACTCCGAACAGCATGCATCTGACGGGATATTTCGTACTGTTCATTGTGAGTGCATTGTTTAACGGATTTAATGTCAGGGACGATGGGTTTGGAATTTTCAAAGGACTGAATGAGAATACAGGATTTCTCAAAGTGTTCTTTACCATTATTCTGGTACAGGCAGCTATAGTAAATGCGGCGTTGATACCTCTGCCTATCTTCACATGGATCGGCAATATGTTCAGCTGCGTACCCTTCGGTATTATGGGTTGGATTGCTGTTGTGATTCTGGCTGCAACCATGATCCCTGTGGATATGATCCGCAAGAGTATTGTTGGAAAACAATAGTGCGGTACGGACTTCCGGTCATGTGAGCAATTTTATTGCAGAGGGTAAATGTTTGAAGTAACAGAAGGTATTATGTTGCTGACAGGTATAGAACAGTCTGAAGATCCATGAGAGAGGCTGTCACATTTTCTTAGTGTGACAGCCTGCTTTACGGGTACATGGCTTGTCAGAAGCTCCTTTTTGCCTGATGAGATTCCGAAAGCCTTTGTGTGCCTGATGGCGCATATTAATATAAGGAGGACCGGCTATGTGGAAAAGGTATAAAACAGGTCTGTTATCCATTGCAGCGCTGATTTTATTGGGCGGCTGCGGGAAAACGACTGATATGACGAAAGAAGAAAGCAGTACGGTACAGGAATCCGTGGATGCATCGTCTTCTGAAAAGGAGGAGTCCATGTCCCGGATTGCTTTTGAAGGGCAGGATGTGGAAGGGAATGTGGTCTCATCCGAAATCTTTTCAGAATCGAAGCTTACAATGGTTAATGTATGGGCAACCTACTGCAACCCCTGTCTGAGAGAAATGCCGGATCTGGGTGAACTGGCCGTTGAATATGATCCGGAGGAATTTCAGATCATTGGCATTATCAGTGATGTGCAGGAGGGAATGGATCAGAAAATTGTGGATTATGCATCGGATCTGATCGGACAAACAGGAGCGGACTACACACATTTGATCTTAAATGAATCGGTGTATTATGCGCTCCTTACGGATGTGACAGCGGTTCCGACCACTTTCTTTATTGACAGTGACGGAGTGATCCTGGATACGGTGGTCGGTTCTAAGGATAAGTCGGCATGGGAGGAAATGATCAATGCGCTTCTGGAAGAACAATAGACGAATGACATGGCTCTGGGGAATGATGGCAGGAATTCTGTTTCTTGGGATCGGCGCAGCCGGAGGTCAGCTTGCCGTAATATGGAGAAAGGCTGTAATGATCTGCATGGAATGTATAGGCATTGGCTAAAAGCATACAGGGAACTGCATGAATATATCTGGAAATGCGAAGGTCTGTAAACAATTGTTTGCCTGAGCGTATTGAAATGACCGGAAGAATGGAAAGGTTAAGAATGAAGAAATTGCGTTTAACGGTTCAACTCATTTTTACAATTATTACGAACGGATATGCATATGGTTTTATGAACGGAAAAATATATCAGGGCAGTCTGAAATATGCCTGTGTCCCGGGATTAAACTGTTATTCCTGTCCTGGGGCGGTTGCCTCCTGTCCCATAGGGGCACTCCAGGCATTGCTGAACCGGCAGGGCTTTCATATCCCTTTTGGGGCGCTGGGATTTTTTTTCCTGTTCGGAAGCCTTCTGGGGCGTTTCATCTGCGGCTGGCTCTGTCCTTTTGGGCTTGTACAGGATCTTCTGCACAAAATCCCTGTTTTCCGTAAGAGAAAGAGGTTGCCTTACCATTCTGTTCTGAAATATGGAAAATATGTAGTCCTGTTTCTGCTGGTGGGTGTCGGTTCCCTGGTTTTATTCGGTGGATTTGCAAAGGTACCGGCGTTTTGTAAATATTTGTGTCCGTCGGGAACTTTGTTTGGTGCGGTACCTCTTCTTGCTTCCAATGAATTACTTCGCAGCCAGATAGGAGGACTGTTCCTCTGGAAGCTGGGAATCCTGTTGATTATCATAGTACTCTCAGTAAAGGTATATCGGCCCTTTTGTCAGTATCTGTGTCCGCTGGGAGCGATATATGGGTGGTTCAACCGCTTTAGTCTTGTACAGATCCACTGGGAGAAGGAGAAGTGCATTTCCTGCATGGCCTGTGAGGAGGCATGTCCGGTATCTCTTTCAATCGATGAAATATCCACTTCCCCAGAGTGTATCCGATGTGGCAGATGTGTGGAGGCATGTCCCGGAAAGTGTTTGCATTTCTCAAAGATCAATACAAAGGATAAATCAAAAGTTTGCGACGGCTGATCTGTAATTCCCATAAGTATATTCCAATCGCAGGAAATAAAGGATTATGTAATGTTATGCATAAGAAAATAAATTCACCCGCCGATCCGTTCGATCCAACCTTCATTTAAATGGAGGATTGAATAAACAGATTGACGGGTGAATTATATGAATATAGTAATTGCTTTGCCAAATATTACTTTGAAAACTGAGGCTGCAGGGTTAAATATCAATTATTCTGCAGTTAAGCGAGAATACTATTTGAGCTGAAAACCGTTGGTCTGTTC
Source organism: Acetatifactor sp. (assembly GCA_029064505.1). Classification (GTDB taxonomy): domain Bacteria; phylum Bacillota; class Clostridia; order Lachnospirales; family Lachnospiraceae; genus Acetatifactor. The sequence goes on along the minus strand of JAIEKC010000324.1, from coordinate 2,026 downwards.
CTGCAAGAGGTTTACCTGATTAAATAATTCAGCGCTGACCGTTGCAGATTCTTCGCTGCTGGCAGAGTTGGTCTGAACCACAGCGGAAATCTGTTCAAGACCTTCTGCTACCTGTGAAATAGCAGTAGCTTCCGTATGTACCGCGTCAGTGATCTCGCCAATAGCATCGTTGGACTGGAGTACAAGATCTATAGTCCTCTGTAATGTAGTGGTGACTTCGGTTACGATCTGATTGCCTCGTTCAGCAGCTTTTACAGAACTTTCAATCAAATCTTTGGTGGCCTTGGCTGCCTGTTCCGACTGGCCTGCAAGGCTGCGTACCTCTTCGGCTACCACTGCGAAGCCTCTGCCTGATTCTCCGGCCCTGCTGGCTTCTACGGCGGCATTCAACGCAAGAATATTCGTCTGGAAGGAAATACTCTCAATCGTGGAAATTATTTTTTCTATCTGGGTGGAAGCTGCACTGATATCTTTCATTGCTTCCACAAGCAGTTCCATCTGCTGGCTGCTGAGAGTGACCTGTTCTCCGGTAAGATGTGCATTATCCTGAGCGTTGGAGGCCATTTCAATATTCTGTTTTGCACTTCTGGACAGATCGTTCAGGGTAGCGGAAAGTTCTTCCACCGCGCTGGCCTGTTCTGTTGCGCCCTGGGCTAACGACTGAGCGCTGTTGGAGAGATTCTTTGCGTGGTCAAATACATCGTTCTGTATCTTATTTATGTTGGTCATGGCCAGAGAGAGCGAAGTCGTAAAGCTGTCAATAGATTCCTCTATAGAACGGAAATCTCCGATAAAAGGCACCGAGGCGGCAACATTAAAATTGCCAAGGGAAAGCTGGTGCATAATGCGGTTGATGTCTTCCACGTACTGATTCGTCTGCTCCATAGAATGCTTAAGTGTCTTGGCCAGATCGCCGATTTCGTCATTGCGATGGTAATTCAGTTCTATATTCAGACGGCCTTCCAACAGAGGTTTGGTTTTGTCCGTGATAACAAGGATGGGCTTGACTATACGCTTCATCACATATACTACCAGGCTTAAAAGGCAGAGCAGCGCAAGACATAAGCCTGCGGCAGTGACGATATGCATGATGTCTATAATGTTTCTCAAATGCGCTGCGCTTGTATCATTAAGGATCGTTCCCTGTGCTATGACTTCATCCAACAGACCTACCAGAACACCCAGATTACTCTGGATCGTCTCCTGATAATAGTTCTGTGCCTGCTCCGGATCTGTCTCCATAAGCTCCAGTACATAAATAGCTGACTGGTGGAGTTCCTCGTGAAGAGGCTGCAGCTGGGAGCGAAGGCCCAGAATAGTTTCATCGGTAGTTCCTGCGTCACCATAGATCCATTGTCCCAGTATACATCCGGTAGGATCCGTACTGCCGGTAAATTCCGTGCCCGCATACAAAGCATTACTGAGGTTGCTTGCCCATTTGTAATGAGCGACTTCCGCCTGTTGAGCCCGTGTTAACAGCGCGTTTACCGCAGTATTGGCTTCTTCAGAACGATCAATGTTGATAATGTTTCTGGTAGTCAGTACACTGAACAGCAGCATGGACAGAAAGGCGGCTGCCACCCGTAATCCAACCATTATCTTTACACTTCTTCGCATTTTGTTTCTCCTTTTCGTTTGATGTGTATGATATTTATGTTTATGAAAACTTTTCGTGCATATATTATGTAGATAAAATAACGCTGACAGATAAAAAGTCGGCTCTATTCTATGGTAACATAGCCGTATTTGGTTATCCTGCCATAAAATAAAACCGGGATGATTCTTTAAGCAATTAATTTTATTCTCCCATATGCCGATAAAGAACAGAAATAAATAATTTTGTGACGCTTAAATGCATTGTAACACAGCTGATATTTATTTTCAATACTTTCTTGGCCGGAGCATGTTTGGAATTTATTACTAATAATCTGAAGAAATATTTCTGCTTGTCAGTCTTTTTTTTATTTGATATTATAAAGCCCCCTCCCGCAAGATCCTTGAGGGAGGACAATTTCATAGCAGGTAT
>JAIEKC010000323.1:0-13336 GCA_029064505.1 Acetatifactor sp. | reverse complement strand
GTATATACACAGATTGGAGAATATTGTGACGGATGAGATGAAGAATCTGTTTAATAAGAAGGACGCATTTATCTTTCTGACGTTGTTTGACAGATTTGCAAAGCTTGGCATAAAAGATGAAAAGTTTGCGGAATTCCTCAGTAAATTCCATAAAAAGCTCAGATATACCGCAAGAAATGAAAAAGGACTGCAGTTTGATGAGATTGACAGGGAGCTGAGCACTAAGGACAGACAGGTCATCACAGATAAGCTGAATATGCTCGAAAGCCTGATGTGGGATTGCATACAGGCGGGCGGAAAAGGAAAGCGCTCTACGGCGAAAAAGCAGTCTGCGACCGGAGAGCAGTCCTCGGTGGAGAAACGGTCCGAGACCGGAGAGCTTCTCTCAGGGGAGAAGCGGTCCGAGACCGGAGAGCAGTCCTCAGGAGAGAAGCGGTCCGAGACCGGAAAGCAATCCTCGGCGGAGAAGCGGTCCGAGATCGGAAAGCGATCCATGGAAGAGGAGCTGCCTGAGACTGCAGAGTCCATCATCAGGGAATTCGTAGACGGGAGTGTTGACGACAGAGATATGGAATTATATGAACTGTTGGCAAATGACGCTTCGGAGGTGATCGAGGATATTGATTCCGAATTCCTGTCAGACGAAAACAGACCCTCTTTTGTTGCACTGGTGAGCTATGCCGTCAGGAAGGACACGGATGAATTATTGAAGGATTGGCTGACGGCATTTGAGAAACAGGGAAAGCTGCTTCGGGACCAAAAGGAGAATTTTATATATATGAAGGCGGAATTTGACAGATACCTTACGGGATGCTCTGCCGGTTCTGATACTCACGGGCGATGAAATCTGCCGCTATGTCCGGGGGCCATCTCGCGCGTGAGCGGGCAGTATGGAACATGATCTCAAAGCGGAACAGGGTTTACACCGGCTGTGTGTTCTGCTAAAATTGTATACAAATAATTCCTTATTCAAGGCACTGGGCGGCCCAACGGATAAGACAGGTGAGATAAGTCGGAGCGGAGGTACTCGCAAGGAATGTGCTTACAGGCGGACCGGCGCGTCAGACGACAGACAGGAACGGAAAAAAGGAGGAGCACACAGCATGGTACAGGTAACATTAGGAAAGACGGGGATCACAGTGGAGAAAAATTCCTTCGGTGCGCTGCCTATTCAGAGGATCACCCGGGAGGAAGCCGTCAGGCTTCTGAGGAAGGCTTATGAGAACGGGGTCACCCTTTTTGATACGGCAAGATGGTATACCGACAGTGAGGAAAAGCTGGGCGAAGCCTTTGACGGGATGCGGGAGAAGATTTATATTGCCACCAAGACCGGAGCGAAGACTGCGGAGGCATTCTGGGAGGATCTGAACACCTCCCTGAAAAATCTGCGGACAGACTATATTGATATCTATCAGTTCCACAATCCCGCGTTCTGCCCCAAACCGGAGGACGGCACAGGATTGTACGAAGCCATGCTGGAGGCGAAGGAGAAAGGTATGATCCGCCATATCGGTATCACAAATCACCGCCTGAATGTGGCTCATGAGGCGGTGGAGAGCGGACTTTACGAGACGCTGCAGTTTCCCTTTTGTTATCTGGCGACGGAAAAGGATATCGAACTGGTACGGAAATGTAAGGAGGCGGACATGGGCTTTATTGCCATGAAAGCTCTGTCCGGTGGTCTGATCACCAATTCCGCAGCCGCATACGCCTTTCTGGCCCAATATGACAATGTGCTCCCTATCTGGGGTGTACAGCGGGAGAGTGAGCTGGATGAGTTCCTGTCCTATATAGACAATCCCCCTGTGATGACGGAGGAGCTGGCAGCAGTCATCAAACATGACAGGGAGGAGCTGCTGGGTGATTTCTGCCGCGGCTGCGGTTATTGCATGCCCTGTCCGGTGGGGATCGAGATCAATAACTGCGCACGCATGAGTCTGCTGATCCGCAGATCGCCCTCCGCCGCGCAGCTGACCCCGGAGGCACAGGAGAAGATGAAAAAGATCGAGAACTGCCTCCACTGCGGGCAGTGTAAGTCCAAATGTCCCTACGGACTGGACACTCCTGTGCTGCTGGAGAAAAACTACAAGGATTACTGTGAGATCCTGGCGGGCAAGGAATACTGATGCCGTGGCGGCAGAGCGTCGCTGAATAAACCGACAGAAATCACAGAACGTATAAAAAACTTCTCCGGGGACATACTTACCAAATAAAAGTAAATGGAAGAAGGAACAGTTTCCAAATACATCCCTAAGGAGGTTTTTTATGTCTGTTATGTTGGAGATCAAAGCCGTACACGCCAGAGAAATCCTGGATTCCAGAGGAAATCCCACTGTGGAGGCCCAGGTTACGGTCTTAAACCACGATGATGATCAGGTGTACGAAGGTCTGGCCGCCGTGCCATCCGGCGCCAGCACGGGACAGTTTGAGGCGGTGGAGCTGCGCGACGGAGAGACCCGCTACTTCGGTCTGGGAGTGCAGCATGCTGTGAAGAATGTAAATGAGAAGATCGCGTCGGCGATCCTGGGCAGGAACGCCCTGGAACAGATCGCCATTGACAGAACGCTTCTGGAGCTGGACGGTACGGACAATAAGGGCAATCTGGGCGCCAATGCCATGCTTTCCGTGTCCATGGCCTGTGCAAAGGCGGCGGCCAACGCCCTGAACATTCCGCTGTACCGTTATCTGGGCGGCATGGGTCCCAGGCTGCTTCCGGTGCCCATGATGAACATTCTCAACGGAGGCAAACATGCGGCCAACACCGTGGACTTTCAGGAGTTTATGATCATGCCCGTGCAGGCGGAGACTTTTGCCGACGGACTGCGCATCTGCGCGGAAATTTACCATAATCTGAAAAAGCTGCTGCAGGAAAAGGGGCTGTCCACGGGAGTGGGAGACGAAGGCGGCTTTGCGCCGGATCTGCCGGATGCGGAGAGCGTGCTGACCTTTCTGGTGGAGGCCATTGAGGCGTCAGGCTACACGCCGGGACAGGATATCAAGATCGCCATGGATGCCGCCAGCAGCGAGCTGTACAATGAGAAGACGGGAATGTACCATTTCCCCGGAGAGAGCAGCCTGAAAGGGCAAGAGATCGTGCGCAGCACTCAGGATATGATCGACTATTTCGCGGAGCTGGTGGAAAAGTTCCCCATCATCTCCATTGAGGACGGTCTGGACGAGGAGGACTGGGACGGCTGGAAGGCGCTGACAGACAGACTGGGAGACAGCGTGCAATTGGTGGGAGACGACCTTTTTGTGACCAACACCAGGCGTCTGGACGCCGGCATCAAGTTAAAGACCGCCAACGCCATTCTGGTGAAGGTAAATCAGATCGGCACACTGACAGAGGCTTTTGAAGCGGTGGAGATGGCCCATAAGAACGGATATAAAGCCGTTATGTCCCACCGGTCCGGAGAGACCGAGGACACCACCATTGCGGACCTGGCGGTGGCGTGGAACACGGGGCAGATCAAGACCGGCGCTCCCTGCCGGAGCGACAGGGTGGCGAAATACAACCGGCTGCTCCGGATCGAGGAAGAGCTTGGAAGGGCGGCACAGTATATGGAGCCTTTTCGAAAAATATAACTGATTTATACAGAATTTCGGTTCGGGACTGTCACATGAGGAGGATCGGGCGCGGTCCATGCCTGGTGTGACGGTCCTTCTTTTTGAGTTTGATATGCTGTTTTTTCTTGACGGAGCATGCGTGCCGCGAAAAACATGATCACACAGCCGCCGTCTCATGAAGTTCCTGCCCGTGAAACGGAATGTCCCGAAGCAGGACAGATCTCCCACATTTTCTTTGGAAAACCCGGAATACTCCCCAATTTATGTAAAATAATAAATAAATATTGACGTATTGCACTTTAATTTGGTAAAATGATTTACATATGCGGACATTGGTACGCACCGGACGGACATTTTTCCGTTGGTTTTATTGACAATCGGGCGAAAGTATTGTAAGATACAGGGGTCGGACGATGATGAACGGCACCTGCAGCGTACATCATCGTTTTTGTGATTGTTGTTTTACATTTTTTAAAAGAATAGAATGCTAAGGAGTGAGAAGATGTATCGTTACGTGATCAAGCGGGTCCTGCTCGCCATTTTGACAGTGTTTATTGTTTCAGCCATCACCTTTTTCAGCATGAATGCCATTCCCGGTGGCCCTTTCAGCTCTGAGAAGGCGCCAAGCGCGGAGGTGAAGGCGGCATTGGAGGCCAGATACAATCTGGACAAGCCTGTACCGGAGCAATTTGTGATCTATATGGGAAATTTCCTGCACGGTGACATGGGTGTTTCCCTGAAGACAGGAAGAGATATAGCCACTGTCATAGGAGAGTCCTTTCCCATATCGGCGAGACTGGGAGGCGCTGCGGCAGCGATCTCCACGATCATAGGACTGGTGCTGGGCAGTCTGGCCGCACTGAAGCGGAACAGTATTGTTGACCGTATCATTATCTTCTTTACCACATTGGCTACGGCGGCGCCCAGTTTCGTTCTGGGTACCATATTGCTGTATGTGTTCTGTATCAAATTAGGGTGGGCGCCGGTGTGGAGTCCGGATAATCCCCATTATGTGCTTCCGGTCATTGCTTTGTCCATGTATCCCATGGCATACATAACCAGACTGACGAAGACCAGTATGCTGGATGCGCTGGGGCAGGATTATGTGAGAACCGCAAATGCCAAGGGTGTTTCCAGTGTGAAGGTGATATTCAAGCATGCCCTGAGAAATGCGGTCATCCCGGTCATCACTTATGTGGGTCCCATGACGGCCTACATCCTGACGGGAAGCCTTGTTGTGGAGAGTATCTTTACCATTGGCGGTCTGGGGAGCAAGTTTGTAGACAGCATTACCAACAGAGACTATACACTGATCATGGGAACCACGATCTTCCTGGCAACTCTCATGGTGACGGTGAACCTGATCACCGACTTGGTCTATAAGGTGGTCGATCCCAGGATCAAGCTGGATTGACGGATGGCTGTAAAGAGCGTTGCAGTCCGAAGGCGGAATAAATTGCTGCAGGCAGTACAAATTGCCATAAGCAGCCCAAATTGCCGTAAACAGCACGAAATGCCGTAAACGGCAATTGGAATAGAGACAGCCGGAGACAGCGTTTGTCCGGACGGTGTGATGTACCGGGGCGGATGAGTCCTTCCGGGCGGTCGCATATGACTCCGCCGGAAAGGATACTGACCGGCCGGAGCGGACAGGCTGCTGCAGGCGGCAGGCAGAATAGGAGGAACAAAAGTGGAGAAAGCATTAGGGCAAATGCCAAAAAAGAACTTGCTCAGTTCACAGATTGACATATCAAAATTCGAGAAGGCTACAGAGGAAGAAAAGCGGCAGCAGGATGTCATGAGCGAATCCACCACCTTTTTCAAGGATGGTATGAAGCGGCTGATGAAGAATCCTCTGGCTGTGGGCAGTATGATATTTCTGATCCTGGTGATCCTGGTGATCATATTTGCGCCGATGATCGTCCCTTATGATTATGCATCGATCAATACGGTAAACGGTGTCCGTGACAAAGGGGCAAAGAATATGAAGCCTTTTGAATATTCCGAGATGGAGCTGGAATATATGGCTCAGGGAGGTACGGTATTTCCCCACATCATGGGTACGGACGAACAGTGCCGTGATTACTTCATGCGTGTGGTGTACGGTACCAGAGTATCTCTGTCGGTGGGACTGGTGGCCAGTGTGATGGTCTTGATCATCGGTCTGCTGTACGGCAGTATATCAGGGTATTTCGGAGGAAAAGTGGATCTGGTGATGATGCGTATTGTAGATATCATTTATTCCCTGCCAGATCTGCTGATGGTTATTCTGTTATCCGTTGTTCTCCAGGCCACACTGGGGACGGCGCTGGAGGGGACAATATTTGCGAGACTGGGATCCAATCTCATTGCCCTGTTTGTGGTGTATGCGCTTTTATACTGGGTAGGTATGGCACGTCTGGTGAGAGGGCAGATCCTGACCATCAAGAATAACGATTATGTGCTGGCGGCCAAGGCTACCGGCGCGAAGAGCGGCAGGATCATCAAGAAGCACATTATCCCCAACTGTATCAGTGTCATCTTCATCTCCACTGCGCTTCAGGTGCCCTCCGCTATCTTTACCGAGAGCTATCTGAGCTTCCTGGGTCTGGGTGTGGCCAATCCCATGCCTTCTCTGGGAAGTCTTGCAAACTACGCGAGAGGCGGACTCAACAGCTATCCATATAAGCTGCTGTTTCCCGCGGTTGTGATCATTCTCATTGTGCTTTCCTTTAACCTGCTGGGTGACGGACTGCGCGATGCTTTTGACCCCAAGCTGAAAAAGTAGGCGGGGCTGTTACAATAAGTGTGCCGCTTTCGTGTGAGCGGAAGAATGAGAGGAAACATGAGCGAAGAATACATTTTACAGGTAAAAGATTTACATACATCGTTTTTCACGGATTCCGGAGAAGTGAGAGCCGTGAACGGTGTGAACTTTAATCTGGCTCCGGGCAAGATTCTGGGTATCGTGGGAGAGTCCGGTTCGGGAAAGTCCGTTACCGCATATTCCATTATGCAGATCCTTGCCGATACCGGAAAGATCATGTCCGGTGAGGTGCTTTACAAAGGGCAGGATATCACGAAATTTGACAAGAAGCAGATGCACGGCTTCCGGGGCAAATGCTGCAGTATCATTTTTCAGGATCCCATGACGAGCCTGAATCCCGTGTATACCATCGGCAACCAGCTGATGGAGGCGATCCTGCTTCACACGGATAAGGATAAGAAGCAGGCGAAGGACCGGGCTGTGGAGATGCTGGAATTGGTGGGCGTCAATGAACCCCAGAAGCGTATCAGACAATATCCCCATGAGCTGTCCGGAGGTATGCGGCAGAGAGTGATGATCGCCATGGCGCTGGCCTGTGAACCGGATATCCTGATCGCGGATGAACCTACCACGGCGCTGGATGTTACCATTCAGGCGCAGATCCTGGAGCTGATGCAGGAGCTGCAGAAGAAGATGGGTATGGCGATCATCATGGTAACCCATGATCTGGGTGTCATAGCCAGCATGTGTGACGAGATCATTGTCATGTACGGAGGACGTGTCTGTGAGCGGGGAACTGCCGAGGATATTTTCTATCGTTCGGGACATGAGTATACAAAAGGGCTTCTCCGTTCCATCCCCAAGGCCGACGGAGGCAAGGAGAGACTGGTGCCCATCGCCGGCACCCCCATCAATCTCCTGAATCTGCCCAAGGGCTGCGCGTTCTGTACAAGATGTGACGAAGCCATGAAGATCTGTCTGACGGAAGTACCTCCTCAGGTGCAGATGCCGGACGGGCATTATGCTTCCTGTTGGTTGACATATAAGAAACAGATGGAAGAGACAGGAGGTGCGGAAAATGAGTAGCGAATACCTGGTTGAAGTGGAAGACTTAAAACAATACTTCCCCATAAAGACAGGCTTTTTCAAGACGACTCCCTTAAAGGCGGTGGACGGTGTGTCCTTTAACATCAGGCCCGGTGAGACACTGGGGCTGGTAGGAGAGTCGGGATGCGGCAAGACTACCGTGGGACGTACCATATTGAGATTATACGAGCCTACCGGCGGCTCCATTAAGTATATGGGAGAGGAGATCACAGCCGCCAATATGCATGAGCACCGCAAGCATATGCAGATGGTGTTCCAGGATCCCTATTCCTCATTGAATCCCCGTATGACGGTGGAGGATATTATCGGCGAACCTCTGGATGTGCACAAGCTTTACAGCAGTAAGCAGGAGCGCCGTGACAAGATCCTGGGGCTTATGGAACTGGTGGGACTGAATGCGGAGCACGCAACCCGCTATGCTCATGAGTTTTCAGGCGGACAGAGACAGCGTATCGGTATTGCCAGGGCGCTGGCGGTGGACCCCAAGTTCATTGTCTGCGATGAGGCGGTCAGTGCACTGGACGTATCCATTCAGGCACAGGTCATCAATATGTTTGAGGATCTGCAGCAGAAGCTGGGGGTGGCATATCTGTTTATTGCCCATGATCTGCTGGTGGTGAGACATATCTCCAACAGGATTGCCGTTATGTATCTGGGAAGAGTGGTGGAGATCGGCGATGCGGACGAGGTGTATGATAATCCTCAGCATCCTTACACCCAGTCGCTTCTCAGCGCGGTGCCCATACCTGATCCGATTGCGGCAAAGCAGAGCCAGAGGATCGTGCTCTCCGGTGATGTGCCCAGTCCCATGAATATGCCTACGGGCTGTGCGTTCCGTACCCGCTGCCGTTTCGCTACGGAGAAGTGTGCACAGGAATGTCCCGCTCTGACAGTGAGAGAAAACGGAAGTCAGGTGGCATGTTTTAACCGGTAAGCGCCTGTTATGCATCTATAGGTATCTTTTTGGGATTTTAATTTTATATTTTTGGCTAATTTTACTCATAGACAATTTATTCGTGAGTGGTTATACTCATGGAGTGGCAATGTTCAAAAGGCGGCTGCGCTTACAAAGATTCCGTTTACCGGACAGTCATGTCCCTGAGCAGCGGACCTGTGGAATATTTCCATTTATTGCTGACGGCAATAACAGTCAATATTAGTAACAGTTAGTACCAAGTAACGGTTAATACCAAATGGTGACATTTGATATTATATAGATCCAAACGGGAAAAAATAAGGAGGAAATTATTATGAAGAAATTTACTGCAGTTTCTATGGCGTTTGCATTGTCACTCGGTGTTCTGACCGGATGCGGCGGCGACAATAATGCAAGTACCCCCCTCAGTTCGGATGATCAGTCTTCCGTGGCACAGGATTCCGGATCACAGGCGTCCGACGGACAGACTTCCGACGGACAGACTTCCGAAGTTGATTACAATGAGGTATTTACAGTGGATCCTCACGACTGGGGAACCTACGACGAACTGATCACTACGATCAGAACCACTACCGATTTTGCAGAGCGTGAGGCGCTGATGCATCAGGCGGAGGATATGCTCATGAATACCGGAGCGCTCCTTCCCCTCTATTATTATAATGATGTTTACATGCAGAAGGACTATGTTTCAAATGTCTATTCCAATCTGTTTGGTTACAAGTTCTTCATGTTCGCCAAGACCAACGGCGATACCCTGAGACTGAATCTGGGCAGTGAACCTGACAAGCTTGATCCCGCTTTGAACAGCTCCGTAGACGGCGCATGTCTGGCAGTGAACAGCTTTGCAGGTCTGTATACCTATGACGATGACTGCAATGCGGTTCCCGATCTGGCAGCTGACGAGCAGATCAGCGAGGACGGTATGACTTATACTCTTACCCTGCTTCCTGATCTGAAATGGTCCGACGGTTCCGAACTGAACGCAAATGATTTTATTTATGCGTGGAACCGTGCCATTGCTCCCGAAACCGCTTCCGACTACGGCTATATGTTTGATATCGTGGCAAGAAACGATGACGGTTCTCTGAAGGTGACTGCAAGCGAGGATGCACAGACACTGACCATTGAGCTGGTTGCACCCTGTGCGTACTTCAACGAGCTGCTGGCATTCCCTACCTACTTCCCTGTAAAGCAGTCCGAGGTGGAAGGTGCGGCTGACTGGCAGACCAATCCCGGCGCATGGGCGCAGGAGGCAGGCTTCATCACAAACGGCGCTTACACTCTGTCCGCATGGACCCATGACGAGAGCATGACTTATGTGAAGAACCCTAACTATCACAGAGCGGACGAGGTGGAGATCGAGACACTGCAGTTCATGCTCAGTGATGATGATACCGCAATTTACGCTGCATACAATGCGGGTAACCTTGACTTTATCGATACTGTTCCCACGGATGAGATCCAGGCGCTGCTGAGCAATCCTGAGTTCTACATTGTAGATCAGCTGGGAACTTATTATGTAAGCTTCAATGTGAACAGCCCTCTGTTTGACGGCAAGACGACAGCACAGGCTAATGCGATGAGAAAAGCTTTTGCTCTGCTGGCTGACCGTGACTATATCTGCGAGAATATCGGACAGACCGGACAGAAGCCTGCAAATACCTTTATTCCCATCGGTATGGCTGACGGTAACGGCGGCGTGTTCAAGGAGAATGACGCTGACTATACTTTTGAGGATGAGGCTAACGTAGGTTACTTTGATCCCGTATGGTCCCAGGCTAACGTAGATGAGGCGATCGCACTGCTTGAGTTTGCAGGCTACAAGTTTGAGAACGGTGTGCTTTCCGCAGAGACTCCCATTTCCTTTGAGTATCTGACCAACAACACCTCCGGTCATATTGCCATCGCTGAAGCGCTTCAGCAGGACTTCTCAGTGATCGGTGTGAATATGACCATCAACAGCATTGATTGGGCAGTATTCCTGAATGAGAGAAAGGAAGGCAATTACGATATCGCCCGTAACGGCTGGCTTGCAGATTTCAGTGATCCTATCAACATGCTGGAGATGTGGACTACCGAGTCCGGTAACAATGACTGTCAGTTTGGCAGATAAATAAAATAAAAAATCCGTTTGGAGATGACCCGGCTGCGTGAGCGGCCGGGTTTCTGTTTTCAGGCAACTTTTGCGAAAGTACTTGCCTTTTTGTACCATTTATGGTAACATGATATCTGCTTGACATTAGGAGGTGTGAAATGGGAGCATTGAGAACGTTCATAACGATAATTTTTATATTGGTATGTATAGCACTCACGGTGTTGGTATTGATGCAGGAAGGCAAGTCAGCAGGCTTAGGCTCCATCGGCGGAGCGGCGGAAACCTACTGGGGCAAGAATAAGGGACGCTCCATGGAAGGACTTCTGGTAAAGCTGACGAAGGTTCTGGCTGTATTATTTATGGTCATTGCGGCAATACTGAATCTGAATGTATTTTAAGTTAGGATACTGGGAAACACTCTTGTGGCTGTCACGAGGGTGTTTTTTTATAAAAACAGCAATATGCCGAAAGTGCGTGAGCCTTTACGGATGAAATGCGGGCGGAACGACTCTGCCGTACAGGGTATTGGTCAGGCGGATGCGGACAGATTGCTGTGAACGGCCCCAATTGCCATAATCGGCAATTGAAGCGGAAAGGTATGGTTATTGATTTGGATCAATTGGATAAGAGGAAGAAAGTGATCTGCGATCTGGTAAACGACCCTCTCTATGTTCCCATGAAGGAAAAGGAACTGGCGTCTTTTCTGCAGGTCTCGAAGGAGGACAGGGAGGCGCTCAGAGCGGTACTTCAGGAGCTTCTCACCGAGGGAAAGCTGATGCTCACCGTAAAGGGAAAGTACATGAAATCCAACGGCAGTGTGCTGACGGGAACTTATATCAGTAGCGCCAAAGGCTTTGGGTTTGTGGAGATAGAGGGACGGGAAGAGGATCTGTTCATTCCGGAGGACAGGACGGGGGGCGCGTTCCATAAGGATACGGTCCAGGTGACGCTGCTTCCCGGACATTCCGGAAGACGGCAGGAGGCGCAGGTTATCAAGATCATCGCCAGGGGAATGACACAGGTGGTGGGTACCTACGAGAGAAACAGAGATAATTACGGTTTTGTGATACCGGATAACGGGAAGCTGGCGCAGGATATCTTTGTCCCCAAAGAGCGTTCTGGAGGAGCGGTGAGCGGGCATAAGGTAGTCGTGGAGATCACGGATTACGGAACCGGTCAGAGGAATCCTGAGGGGAAAGTTGTGGAGATCCTCGGACATCTCAACGATCCCGGGGTGGATATCATGTCCATTGTCAGGGGCTATGAACTGCCGGTGGAATTTTCCGAAAAGATCATGAATCAGGTGGGAAGGATCTCCCAGGAGGTCTCGGCGGCGGATTGTGAAGGAAGACGGGATCTGCGGGAGATTCAGATGGTTACGATCGATGGGGAGGATGCCAAGGATCTGGATGATGCGGTCAGTCTGTCCTTTGACGGGGAAAAATATCATTTGGGTGTCCACATTGCGGATGTTACCAATTATGTTCAGGAGAATTCCGCTTCGGACAGGGAGGCGCTCAAGCGGGGAACCAGCGTGTATCTGGTGGACAGGGTGATCCCTATGCTGCCCCATGCGCTTTCCAACGGAATCTGTTCTCTGAACGCCGGGGCGGACAGACTTGCCCTGAGCTGTCTGATGACTGTTGACAGACGGGGAGAGATCACGGATTATGAGATCTGTGAGTCTGTTATCCGGGTGGACAGACGGATGTCCTACAATCAGGTGAGGGCTATGCTGGAGGACGGGACGCTTGTGGAGAGAGAGGCAGAGTACCGGCAATATGCGGAACTGTATCCCATGTTCCTGCAGATGAAGGAGTTGTCCGCACTGCTTCGGCAGAGGCGCAGAAAACGTGGGACTGTCGACTTTGATTTTCCGGAGTGTAAGATCGTACTGGATAAAGAGGGACATCCCATTGATATAAAGCCCTATGAGAGAAATGTCGCTACGGATCTGATAGAGGATTTCATGCTGGCGGCCAATGAGACGGTGGCACAGCATTTTTACTGGATGGAACTGCCCTTTGTGTACCGCGTCCATGATGTTCCGGACGAGGATAAAATTCTAAAGCTGTCTACTTTCATCAACAACTTCGGTTACTATATGAAATCCATCGGGAAGGCAAAGGCGAAAGTGAGCAGCGAGGAGATCCATCCCAAGGAGATCCAGAAGCTTCTCGCGAAGATAGAGGGAACACCGGAGGAAGCCATGATCAGCAGACTGGCGCTGCGCAGTATGAAACAGGCAAAGTACAGCATAGAATGTACGGGGCACTTTGGTCTGGCCTGTCAGTATTACTGTCATTTTACTTCACCAATCAGACGGTATCCTGATCTGCAGATCCACCGCATTATCAAAGATCAGCTGCGGGGAAGGCTCGGAGAGGAGCGGATCCTGCATTACCGGGGGATTCTGCCGGAGGTGGCGAAGCATTCCTCCGTGACAGAGCGGCGCGCCGACGAGGCGGAGCGGGAGACGGATAAACTGAAAAAGGTGGAGTACATGGAGGATCACCTGGACGAGTGCTTTGAGGGTGTGATATCCGGTGTCACAAGCTGGGGGATCTATGTGGAGCTGCCCAACACGGTGGAAGGTCTGATCCATGTCTCCAAGCTTCCCGGCGATTATTATTACTATGACGAGAGCAAGTATGAGATGGTGGGAGAAGCCACAGGACGGACCTTTAAACTGGGTATGCCGGTGAAAGTCCGTGTGGAAGGCTGCGACAGATTCAACCGCACCATCGATTTCGGAATGGAAGAATGAAAACATAAAAACAGCCTTTTTGGAAATAAAAATTTGCAGGAATAAAGGTTCTGCGGAACAGAGATTTACGAGATCGGGGATTTTATGAGATCAGTCAGTACCGACTGGATCGGTATG
>JAIEKC010000322.1:0-2016 GCA_029064505.1 Acetatifactor sp. | reverse complement strand
GTGTGGTGAAGGAGACGAAGCCGGATCTGCTGATCGTCATAGATGCCCTGGCAGCCCGCAGCACCCGCAGGCTGAACCGCACCATACAGATCACCAACACGGGCATCCAGCCCGGTTCCGGTGTGGGAAATCACCGCAATGCGCTGACGGAGGAGAGTCTGGGAATACCTGTGGTGGCCATAGGCATTCCTACCGTGGTTGACGCGGCAACCATTGTGGGGGATGCCCTGGAAAAGCTGTTAAATGAAGAGAAGGAATTTGACAGTATGAAATATCTGGGACAGCACAGAAATGTATTCTCGGAATTAAATAATATGTACATGACCGGAAAGGATATCGATGCTGTGATCAAGCGGGTCAGCTATACTGTTTCAGAGGGGATCAATCTTGCGCTGGAAATGCGAATGGAGTGAGACAGGCGGGCATATAATGCTTAAGAGGTAGCTGCAGAAGGGAAGTGTAGACCCGTAAAACGTAATATAACGGCACAAAGCAGGACAAAGTATCCTGTGATAAAGTATCTTATGATACTGGGATTTCTGATCTTGCTGTTGCAAGCCATATCCGGGAGTTGCGGGGCGGAAGAAACGCAGGAATCGGAAAAGACACAGGAGCCGGAAAAGACAGGCTTTCAATACACACTTTTTCAGGGGATTGCGGAAGACTGGCGCAATACCCTGTACAGCTGGTTTGTTCCCATTGTCTCCTTCGCACAAGGTAACGAATACCGGACGCACTGGATCCTGCAGGGGCAGATCGACAGTCTGCTTCCCTTTTATGAATATTACACGGCGTACATGGAGACGGACCCGGAAGAGCCGGCCTCTTTCCGGGAAATTCTCCTGGCGGAGGCGGAGGAGGGAACTTTTCGCGAGGAGGAAAATCCTTCGTACATAGACGGAAATCAGGCGGACGGACAGTCGCTGGATGAACTGCTCCGGGCAGAGAATGAGGCAGCCATGCAGATGCGACAGTCCGGTACAGGTCAGCCCTTTGTTCCCCATGTACAGCAGGCTCAGATAGACCTGGATCTGCTGAGCAGCTATGAAAATCTGGTGCGGGAGTTCTATACCATTGACGCCAATACCATGGCGGGCAGCGATCAGTTAAATGTGGAGCGGCTCCTTTCCATGGACATGACTGTCTCCGGGGAAGAGGACGGTCCCCAGATTCTGATCTATCATACCCATTCCCAGGAGGCTTTCGCGGATTCCGTTCCGGGGGATCAGGGGACATCCATTGTGGGAGTGGGAGACCGTCTGGCACAGATCCTGCGGGAAGAATACGGTTATAATGTGCTGCACCATACGGCACAGTATGATACGGTCAGGGATGATGCCTATGCGGAGGCATTGCCTGCCATAGAGCAGCTACTGGCGGAAAATCCCTCCATTAAGGTTGTCATTGACCTTCACAGGGATTCTGTGGCGGAGGAGACAAGGCTGGTAATGGATCTGGACGGCAGACCAACGGCAAGGTTCATGTTTTTCAATGGCCTGAGCCGCACGCGGAAAACGGGAAACATCGCTTATCTGTACAATGAAAATCAGGATGCCAACCTTGCCTTTTCTTTTCAGATGCAGCTGAAGGCGGCGGAGTATTATCCGGGACTGACTCGGAAGATTTATCTGAAGGGCTACCGCTATAATATGCATCTGCGGCCACAGTCTCTGTTAATAGAACTGGGGGCACAGAATAATACGGTGGAGGAAGCCATGAATGCCTGCGATCCCCTGGCACATATTCTGGATATGGTATTATCTGGACAATAGGGGGAAATTCTGTTACAATAAGTAACGATTTATGCAACTGTTCGGAGCCGGGCAGATTCGGCCCGGAATGTGGGTCGGGTACCTGGATTTTGGGGTTCGTTCTCAGCGGGTGTATTTCCTCGGGCAGCGAGCCGACAGGCGTGACCTATGACGCCGGCACAGACTTCGTATCACAGGCTGCTTTTCAGAAATGAATGCATCCGATGCCGAACGGTTACAGAAGCACAACGGAAGAAATAAGGAG
>JAIEKC010000321.1:0-1362 GCA_029064505.1 Acetatifactor sp. | reverse complement strand
TAAAAGAGAGAATCATACTCGAAATTGCTCATGATCTCCCTGTCCTCCGCATAGTAAGCTTTGCCTGCCCGGTTCAGGACATCCACCAGATATTTCATTCGTTCCGATTTGTTTGATTGCATTCTAATTCACACGCCCTTCCTCACCTGCAGATCCCGTCCGCAGTTATAATCTTCCGATCCTGCCGACACAGCCGGCCGAACCCCCGGAGCAAGAATGTCCGTTTTGGGAAACTGCTCATTCTCTGTGATCCCTGATCCCGGAATCCCGGTAAAGCCGTTCCACATCCGCATCAGAAAGCTCCACGTATTCTCCCGGCTTCAAATTCCCCAGTTCAATATGCATGACTCTGATCCGCCTCAGGCTTTTCACCTGATAACCACAGGCGGAACACATTCTTCTGACCTGTCGGTTCAGTCCCTGTGTCAGGATAATGTTAAATGTAAATTTACTAATTTGCTTTACCTTGCACGGTTTTGTCGTGACATCCAGATCCTCCAAATAAATTCCGCCTGTCATTTTATTCAGAAAGGCCTCTGAGATCTCTCTGTCAACTCTCACCGCATACTCTTTTTCCTGATGATTGGATCCCCGCATCATCGCCTGGATCAGATCGCCGTCATTGGTGAGCAGAAGAAGTCCCTCGGAGTCTTTATCCAGTCTGCCCGCATAGGTAACTCTCACCGGATATTTGATCATATCCGTTATCTTTTTATCCGCATGGGGATCTTTCTCTGTGCAGGTTACTCCTACAGGTTTATTATATGCCAGAACGACTGTTTTCTTACTGTTGTGCACCGTCCGGCCCGATACAGTGACCTCATCCGTTTCACCCACCATCCGGCCCGGAACCACCGTTTGGCCGTTGACCAGTACCTTTCCCTGCCCGATCAGGCGGTCAGCCTCTCTTCTGGAGCAGACCCCGCAATGGGCCAGATATTTATTTAATCTCATTTTCTCCATAATATTCTTCCATATCCTCTATCCTGCGAATCTTCGGCACTCCGTTTCCCAAAGTCAGTCCCGTTTTTGCCATTTTGTCAGCAAGCTCATTATATCTCACATTTGTATGGGCGGCAACCTTCGTAAAGCGTATGGAAATGCTCTTTCCCCACTCCCGCATAGACACCGCGTATTTCCGGGTCAGTTCCGTTTTGGAGCGCCACTCCCCGGTAACCCACTTTTCTATCCCCTGGTAATCATAACGGATCTCCACACTTTGGAAACCGTTCAGCATGGCAAACTTTACCGCATACATTGCGCCTAACATTTCACCTGTTACATTGCGTTGCTGCAGGGACTGTTCATTGTCTCCGTTACCATATTCTGTGTAGATTCTTCCATCCGGCAGAAGAAACACAC
>JAIEKC010000320.1:0-2502 GCA_029064505.1 Acetatifactor sp. | reverse complement strand
CACCAAGCTCGGAAGCTACCTCAGTCTTAAAACGATCCATAGCTGCCTTTGCTTCAGGAACTTCTACTCTATTACTTCTGTTACCGGACATTTCATTCACCTCCAAACATTACATATTTGTTTCTTTCTCTATTTTCAAGATAAGTGCTGCGATCACTTATCCTGAAAATGTTCCGGTTAAGTAATTGCTGCGACTTATCTTGGTCTTATTATCTGCCCTTCTCAGAAAAATATAATGGAAGTTTCTGGATGAAAATAGGATCTCTTTAACGGAAATGTGTAAAGTGCTCCGAACGGCTTGACATTGTTTTGAACCGGTCTTATTATTTTTAAATAAGCTGGAGAGAACTGATTTGAGTTATAAGTGAATCTGTATAGGGATTTTTGATGACCGAAGCCGGAAAGGAGAGGATCAGAAGCATGAGGGAAAGAGCAGATGGAAGCAGACTGTCAGCTGAAAAGATAAGGCAGACGGGTGTCGTTGTGGAAAAGAAGGCGGACAGACTGTTTCTGTTCCTTTGTATCATTATTTTCAGCGGACTTACTTTTTACAGTTTGAGATATACGGAAATTTTGCATGAAGGTACAGAAATTCCCTGGACCATAGTTGACAGCGTCGGTAAAAACGTGCTGGCACTTCTGATCGTTACCATGGTAATTTTGCTTTTGGGTAAGCTTATGACTGAACGGATCCTGCCGGAGGGAAAGGCTTCAACAGAAAGACGGATCCGGATATTGGTGGGGATCGTGGCGGTATGTGTGACTGTGAGCTGCGTAAGCTGGGTATCTGTCTGTCATGTCCGGGCTCATGCGGACGGAGAGTATCTGTGTACCTCGGCATTGCTTATCATGGCAGAAAACTATAATCCAATGCTGCCGCCCGGATATATGAATTACTATCCTCATCAGTATGGAATGCTGGCAGTTATCCAGATCTTGTTTTCATTGTTTGGCGTGTTCAATTATCAGTCATTTCAATATATGAACGCTCTGTGCATGCCGCTGCTTTTTTACAGTGGGTATAAAATTTTGAGGCTGATCTGTAAAAAGACCGAGGCAGTGGTGTATTATATTCTGTTGTTTGTCAGCTATGTTCCCCTGTTTCTGTATGTGGCATATGTATATGGGGAAATCACTTCCATCACTTTTGCCATGGTGTTTATGTGGCAGATCATCCGATACTGTAAAACGGGAAGAGAGAGCTGCTGTGTATGGGCAGCATTGGCAATTGTGTCTGCCTGTATGATGCGGATGAATTCCATTATCATATTAGCGGCGGCGGGGATCGTATTGGCGTTCTACGCTTTCCGGGCAATGAAACCTCAGGCGATCGCGTGGTTTTTTGTGATGCTTTTTATGATTTTTGCCGTGAACCGCGGCATTCAGGCATATTATGAGAATATATCGGGGAATGAGATAGCGGAGGGTATTCCATATATATCGTGGATACTGATGGGATTGAAGGATGGTCCCAAAGGGCCCGGATGGTATGACGAAACGAACTATGTGGAATTTCAGAATCATGACTATGATGCGGAGCGGACAGCCCTGGATAACAGGGAAAAGGTAAGGCTTCGCTTGGAAGAGTTGTGGGAGGATAAAGCCTACGGCATAGACTTTTTTCGAAGGAAGATCCTGACCCAGTGGAATGCTCCGGCATGTCACAGTTTCTTTGAGACGAGAGAATTTACCTGTGAGCCCGAAGAACTGCCGAAAATAGTACATCGTATCTATTATGAGGATGAGGCGGCAATAAACAGTTTTCTGGATCGATACCAGTTTGTACTCTATTTTTACGTGACGGCTGAGGTGATCTTACTGTTTGCAGGAAAAAGAAAAGAACGGCTGTTGGAGGACCGCATTCTGTTAATTTCCATTGTCGGTGGTTTTCTGTTTCATATTTTATGGGAAGTCATGGGCAGATATGCTCTTCCCTACGTGGTCTTTATGATTCCCATGGCGGCAATTGGAATGGGGCAGATGCGTGACTTGCTGAATACAGCTATATCATGGCTCATCTCCATGGGGAACAGATCCAAGGGTTCGAAGGAAATCCATTGAATGACACGGCAGGTGTTTTCTTTTTCTTATATATATGGTACAATGCTCATGAGACCGGAAAGCTGCGGCTGACCGGAATCAGACACATTATTCTGACTTACGAAGATTCGTTCTGAGTGGTAAGGGCTCCTTTTTTGTGCCTTTCGATCTGTAAGTCAAGACTTATATTTTATTACGGTTTGTCAAAACGGACAGTACAGGAGGTATGAAGATGAAAAAAACAAAAAGGGTGAAGTTGAAAAAAGCTGTGGCCGTGGGATTGAGCCTGTTGATGCTGGCCGGTGTGTTAAGCGGCTGTGGTGACGGGCGATCCGTGACAACTGACGGAGCGCAGAGCGCAGATTCTCAGATCGCAGATGATCGGACGGAAAGGGACCGGGAGGGAAGCGGCGGGCCGGAGAGTGGGCAGAGTACAGGCGGTCAGGCGGAGATCAGTATCAC
>JAIEKC010000032.1:0-3013 GCA_029064505.1 Acetatifactor sp. | reverse complement strand
GTTGTATGAACTGCGTGATTACGCGAAGGAGAAAAATGTTATCTTAACGGCAGGGTATGGCCCCCAGGCATCCCAGAATCTGGGCTCCGCAGATCCGGCAGTACAGGAGAATGCGATACTGTTTTTTACAGAGACACTGCATAAGCTGAAAAAGATGGATATTAAGGCATTGGGCGGCGGGCTCTATTCCTACTGGCCGGTGGATTATTCGAAGCCGGTGGATAAAGAAGGGGATCTGGAGAGATCCATTGCCAACATGAAGAAGGTTGCGAAAGTAGCGGAAGAGTGTGACGTTGTGCTCGGTATGGAAGTGCTGAACAGATTTGAAGGTTATCTTCTGAATACCTGTGACGAGGCGATCAGATATGTGGATGCAGTCGGCAGTAAAAATGTACGGATCATGCTGGATACGTTCCATATGAGTATTGAGGAGGACAATATCGCGGCAGCAATCAGAAAAGCGGGCGATAAACTCTGCCATTTGCATCTGGGAGAGAGAAACCGTAAAGTGCCGGGCAAGGGAACCATGCCCTGGGATGAGATCGGGCAGGCGCTCCGGGACATCAACTATCAGCATGCGGCGGTTATGGAACCGTTTGTCATGCCGGGAGGCACGATCGGTTCGGAAGTGAAGGTCTGGAGAAATCTGGTGGAGGATACCTCGGAGGCGGCTTTGGATGCGGATGCGAAGAACTCTCTTCAGTTTGTAAAACATGTATTTGGACTTTAAGCTTTCAATGGTCTGAAAGCGGATCAGGCAGATAATAAGTTTTCAATGATCTGAAAGAGGATCAAATGGATAAAAAGCCGTATATGGTTCATCTGTATACGGCTTTTTCAATAGAACTGACGCATGAGAGATCAGTCTGGAAAGACTGCGTGGAAAGGATATGGTTATTCAGATGGCAAAGGTGCAATATTTAATGGAAATTTTGGAGGAACTGAAGGAAAATGCACAGCAGGTGAGTGAAAAAGAAGTGGAAGAGATGGCGGCATGCATTTTAAAGGCGGAGCGTATCTTTGTGGCGGGTGCAGGAAGGTCCGGGTTTGCGGCAAGGGCGTTTGCCAACAGGCTGATGCATCTGGGACTTAACGTATTTTTTGTGGGGGAGCCTACAACGCCTGCGGTCGGAGGCGGGGATCTGCTGATCATCGGTTCCGGTTCGGGGGAGACGGAGAGCCTTGTCGTTATGGCGCAGAAAGCCAGAAGGCTCAAGGCGGCGGTAGCGACTGTCACGATCCATCCGGAGGCTTCTATCGGAAGGCTTTCGGAATGCCGTATTGTCCTGCCCGGAGCAACGCCGAAGAGTGATTTGGCAGATACCTGTAAAACGGTGCAGATCATGGGAAACGCTTTTGAACAGATGACGTGGATCGTTTATGATGTAGTGATCATGTACCTGATGAAAAGGATGGGGCTGTCGGAGGAGGAGATGTTCGGCAGACATGCAAATTTGGAATAGAGCGGGGGTGGAAAAGTGGAGTTACAGCTTGCATTGGATGATATGACTTTGGATGAGGCACTGGCGCTGGTAAAAAGCGTGCAGGCCCATGTAGATATTATTGAGGTGGGAACACCGATGGTGATGGAGTATGGCATGGCGCCGGTCAGAGAACTGAAAAGACTGTTTCCGGATAAAAAGGTATTGGCGGATCTGAAAATAATGGATGCCGGAGAATACGAGGCGGAAGTGGCTTTGCGGGCGGGGGCGGACTATATTACCGTGCTGGGGGTTACGGACGAACGGACGGTTCAGGGGTGTATGGAAGCGGCGGGGAGATATGGCGGCTGTGTTGCGGCGGATATGATATGCGTGGATGATATGGCGGGAAAGATCCGCCGGCTGGAAGAGATGGGAGTCGATTTTATTTCGGTCCATACAGGAGTGGACCAGCAGGCGATGGGCAGAACGCCGCTGGATGATCTGAAGGTTGTGAGAGAGACGGTTAAAACGGCAAAGGTTTCTGTGGCGGGAGGCATCTGTGCGGAAACACTGCCGGCATATCAAAAATATAAGCCGGAAGTCATCATTGTAGGATCGGGAATCACGCACGCGGAAGATCCGAAGGAGGCGGCGGAAAAAATTCATAAAATAATAAAAGCGCAAAAGTTTTAAAATTAAAGTATCAACTCAAAGGTATTAAAAAGAAAAGTATCAAAGAATATCAGCCGGATGGTCAAGTTTTCAGGGACAGGCGCATAAAGATATAAAAACGGAAGTTTAGGAGGATGCTATGCTGAATTATATTTGGGCAGGCATGCTGCTCGTCGGAATTCTTTATGCACTTTTTACCGGCAATATGGAGGCTGTCTCCAACGCCTGTCTGGAGTACGCGGAATCGGCGGTGACGCTGTGCATCACGATGTCAGGGGCGATGGCGCTCTGGGTGGGGCTGATGGAAATAGCGGGGCAGGCGGGACTGATCGAAAAATTTACGAAAAAGCTTCAGCCCTTTATCAGTTTCCTTTTTCCGGATGTACCGGAGGGACATCCGGCAAGGGGGTATATTGCGACGAATCTTGTGGCAAATATTCTGGGGCTTGGCTGGGCGTGCACGCCGGCAGGGCTTTGAGTTATTATAATGACAGGTTGAAAAATCCATTGAGAAATCAAGGGTTTCCGCCGAATTTAGTCCTAATGAAAAAATGTAGTTTTGCATCAAAGCATTTCTGATTTTTCATTTGGACGGCGCCGATTCAAAAGAAAATAGGAAGAAATGTCAGTAATGTAACTCAAAGTGCCTGAAAGCAATGAGTTACTGGTTTTAGTATAGCATAAGGAGGGTAGAAGGTAAACAATTTCATATTGATGATTTAGATAGGACTAAATTAGTGAATGGCAGAAATGCTGTTAAAACTAGCTTAGTCCTATTTCTTTTTACAAATTCAAAATAATAGGAGGAATGAATTTATGAAGAACAATACAGCGTTAAGTGCAGAGAAAGCGATTATTTTTATCAGCGATGCACATGAAAAATTCTACTATGAGAAATTGAAAGAGGTCAGGTATCA
>JAIEKC010000319.1:0-4410 GCA_029064505.1 Acetatifactor sp. | reverse complement strand
GTCCCCCACATGGATCAATTTTATCTCCGGAGGGAATTCATTCCGAACCATTCTGAAAAGCTCTCCGGTGCCCTTATTTTTCCGGTATTCGCAGGAGACATACAGTTTTTCCATACCGGTATAGCCGTTCTTTTCAAGCAGCGCTGCCAGAAATTCCCGGGACAGGTACATATCGGATATACCTATTATTTTCTTTCCCTTCCCGCGCAATATCTCAAATACCTCATGCATAAAGGGATTCGCGTAACAGAGCTCCATTTCCAGAGCCTGTTCCAGCATCATACCTTTCCCGGCAGGTATCCCCATTTCATGTTCCATGCGCTGCCATATTTCCGCGAAGGTAATTTCATAATGTCCCTGCTTTTCAAAGCAGTCCCTTCGTGCCAGAGCCTCCTGCTCCATGCGGATCCTTCTGACATCCATCCGTCCCAGCCTGTCGCCCAGAAGATAAAAGAGATCGGCAGGCTCCGAGAAAGGCCGAAAGATCAAAGTGTCAAATATATCAAAGGAAACCACATCATATTCTGATAACATATCCGCAAAGTGCCGGACCGTTAATTCTTCCGCCGAATACAGTCTTGCATGCGGTCGGGACTTCCCTTTTAAGTACAATTCCGAATATTGTTTTAAATGTAATTCTGCTTCCGGCAGTTCCGGTAACCGCTTCTCCTCATATATTTCCATGGCTTTCTCTTTCGCGAGAAAGCGACAGAACAGACAGTAATAGCAAAAGTTGAGAAGGAACAGATACAGATACGAGACAAGCCGTCTGCCTGTCCCGCCATTGTCATGAACCCTGTGATAACGGCTCCTGATCCCGCTGTGACGGTTTACCAGTAAATTATAGATACATAATCTCATTTAAATACCCCTTTGCGTGCTCCGGCACATACCCAAAAGTAATTTCCAAAGACAATCTAATCCCCGGATCGCTTCCGGAAAAGACTGCCTGCCGCGGCCCCCAGAAAATTAGCCAGAATATCGACCAGTTGCGCTTCTCCTATCCGTAATACATATTGGAGAAGTTCGATACAGCCGCTTGTGACCAATGCTGCGATCAGACATTTCTGCCGTGGCTTCGCTGACGTGATCACCCTGACCGCCAGAAATCCGAAAGGCATAAACATTATGACATTATCCACTGCCGCCGCCATATACCAGGGATTTTCAAACAACTGCCTTATTCCGATAAAATCCTCTGTGGCAATATCCATTCCCAGACGTCCCCAGAGGGTTTCTCCGGTGAGCAGTACAAAATAGATGCAGAAGAAGAAAAATGATATTTGATTGTTCTTTCGCAATACCCTGCCATACAGCAGCGTCAGTACCAGCGCCAGCAGGATCGCAGCCGGAAAAAAGTGAAGGATATTGTTCACTATCTTATTGTAAAAGTCTATTATATATATCACGATCTCACCAGTCGGCTCTTTCGCCGCATATTCCGTATGGTCTCTTTACCTTCTCTTGTCAGCCTGCTTCGCTGCAGGAATGATGCCCCGCCGGTCTGCTACGGGGTCCCTGATTATTCTATCATGGACACGATCGGTTTACAATAGCCTTCCACGCCGGATCATTTATTATCACCCTTCTCATTCCTCCCGGGCTGCACGTCCCGCTTTACGGCAGACAAACATCCCCGTATCTTTATGAATGTAGACCGCGCCCTCCCGCTGCAATAATTCTTCCAGCATCTTCCGGAATTCCGTTCCTCTCTGTTCCAGAATGCAGGGAGCATTCCCCGGATAGGAATAGACATAATCATAAATGGCATCCGCTCTGTCCACGATCAGATCGTTCTCCTGCCGCTCACACTCCACATCCGCAAAGAACTTACGAAGCTGCGGTTCTCCGTTTTCCAGACGAAATCCGACGGTAAGTCTTGAATAGGGCTGTTCGATCCGTTCGTCAAAGGCTGATACGATATTGTGCAGCTCCTCCATATGCCCGTTTCCAATGGTGGAGCAGAAAAAGATTCCCGGGTCTTTCAGGGCCGATTTGATCTTCTGCAGACAGTTCTCTCTGTTTTTCACATGGTACAGCATATGATTGGCAATGATCTTATCATAAAATTTCTCAGGCAGACAAAGATTTTCCGCATCCATGACGCGATACTCTATGCAGATCCGCTTTTCTTCCAGCAAATCCCTATAAGGTGCAAGGCTCTCCCGGGCCTGTGCAAGCATTCCCTCCGAGCGGTCGGTCAACGTCAGGTGCAGGTTCTCGGGCAGTATATGGATATTTCTCTGCCACAGTTTCCCATTACCGCAGCCAATCTCCAGAACCATATCTCCCGCTTCCAATTGCAGTCTTTCGTACACCCAGTTCATCCAGTCCTGGGGGCTGGTACTGTAATCATGCAGCCTGATCCGCCTTTCCAAATTTTCCGACGTCTCATACTGCTGTCTGACTTTTTCATCATCCGTCAGCAGATTCAACAGCCGTAACAGATAATTCCATTTCTCTTCGCCGCTGCTTCTCTCCATGATCTCTATGGTGGAGATGATGTCCTCCAGCTGCCTTTTTCGCTGTAACAGAAATGATTTCTGCTGGGACAATTGGGGCTCAATGTCCTCCGTCTTTGTCATCTCCTCTATCTGCTGAAGGGAAAACCCCAGGTATTTCAACACCAGGATCCTTTGGAGCCTGCTCACGGACTCCCGGTTATAATACCGGTATCCCGCCTCGGAATGAGTCACAGGCTTTAACAGTCCTCTGGCATCGTAAAAACGGATGGTCCGCAGGGATACTCCCGTCAGCTTTGCAATCTCCCCGGCTGTGTATAATCTGTCTTTCATGTGAATCCTCCTTAAGAATCGTGCATACTCCCGGAATCTCTTTGTGCCTGATTCTGCTTCCTGAGATGCCGAAAGCCTATTCAATGTAATGTAATTCAACCCCAAAAACTGTATTCCGGACGTTTCTGCAGTCGATCAAAATATACAGATATCTGCTGTAAATATTATAAAAGGTTACCTAAGGGAAGGGTCAAGAGGCAAAAATCTATTCCGCGTTTTTTATCACCGATAAATCCTGCAGCCGAAGACTGTATTGACAACCTTGCGGGAAATGATCTCAAAACAGCCAAATAACGAGGAGCGACAGGCATGACGCTGTCGCTCCTCTGAATTACATAATGCATCCATAAACACTGTGTTTTTGTATATGACTTTCATCCCGCCGTCTGTCAGCGATCTCAGATTCCATGGGAAACTCCACTTTTGAGGCCATGCGGATTCCCATCTTCCCGGCTCTAAACCTCAATCTTCTTACAGCAGGCAAATGCCAGCGCGCCGGGGCCGATGTGACAGGCAACACTGAGGGAAAGGGGATCAATGTGGATATCGTAGCCCGGGAACTGCTCCGCGATCTCCTGCTTAAAAGCTTCCGCAGCAGCCTCATTGTGGGTGTGGGCGATCTGCAGCCATATATGCTTATCCTCCGTCATACCGCCGAAACGCTTCTCAATATCGCTCCGGATGGCGTTGATCATGGTAGTCTTTCCCTGATTGACGGTGCGCGCTTTGGCGAAGGCGTCCAGTTTATCCCCCTGGATCTGGAGCACCGGTTTCAGCTTCAGCAGGGTGCCGATGGCGGCTGCCGCAGGGGTGATCCTGCCGCCCTTTTTCAGGTAATACAGGGTGTCCAGCATGATATAGATGCTGCTGTTGAACTTATCCGCCTCCAGAAAATCCCTGATCTCCCGGGCGTTCATTCCCCTGGCCGCGAGCAGCTTGGCATCCAGACAGGACTGGCGCTGGGTAACGGATATTCTCTGATTATTGACCACCTGAACCCGGCCTTCGTAATCCTGTGCCAGCATCAGGGCCGACTGGCAGGAACCGGAAAGGCCGCTGCTCATAGGAATGTGCACGATCTCATCATATTCCTTCAACAGCTTATCCCACAGCTCCATAACAGCTTCGGGAGAAGGCTGACTGGTACCGATCTGCGCTCCGTCGATCAGCTTCTCATAAAACTGCTCCTGAGTCAGGTCAATATCCTCAAAAAATGTTTCGTCATTGATCATAAACGGCATGGGCAGGACATGTATTCCGTATTCCCTGGCCCGGTCCTGTGTAATGCCGCTGTTACTGTCCGTGACAATTGCAACGTTACTCATAATTTCTCGTTTCCCTCATTTCCTTATTTCTTCGTGATCCATGCCCGTGAACCGATTGGTTTGTCCTTTCCTGCGTCATATACCGGAAGGCTCACAGATGTGAATGATTCGCGCAGTCAGTTTACTAAACATTTTAATGTTATATGGTACGAAAGTCAACACTGTTCGCGGACACATTTTCCAAATGTTGCCTTAATGCCGCATGTTCAGGAAAATCCAGTGAAGGATCTCTCTGCATCAGCGAGTCAATGGCGGCGGAAGCCTTCTGCAGTACCCCCGCGTCATTGTAG
>JAIEKC010000318.1:0-5097 GCA_029064505.1 Acetatifactor sp. | reverse complement strand
CCGACAGTCACCGTTATAAGCGTTGAGTTGTGAAGATAGTTCATCAGTGAATTCCCCGTCATGATCCGACAGAAAAATTCCACCAGATACACAACCGGATTCAGTAATAAGAACAGGAAAAAATTCTCCTCATAGCTGTAAATTATTCCACCGGATGTGTAGGTTGCATCGTAATAGGATGACGAGTAAGAAAAATACTCTGTCAGCAGGATGGGAATCGCCGTTGCCACGAAAAAGATCAGATAAAATCCGTAAGCCATGATCACC
This sequence comes from Acetatifactor sp., assembly GCA_029064505.1. Lineage (GTDB taxonomy): Bacteria > Bacillota > Clostridia > Lachnospirales > Lachnospiraceae > Acetatifactor. Next base: position 4,830 of record JAIEKC010000318.1, on the reverse strand, counting down.
GCGCTGACACTCCGCTTACACAGTGAGGAACATAAGATCCCGATACTGGCCGCGAAAAACGACATGAGCAGCGCCACTGCAAGAAACCAGAACAGATAGCTCCAGGACATGCCCCCGATGACAAAGGAAAGCGCCATGATGGGCATGCTGGCGATCACGAAGAACATACTCTGTATGATTGCCGTCATCACCTTTCCCATAATGATCGAAAACGGCGTCATACTGGTGGTCATCATAATATCAAAGGTCTGGCGCTCCTTTTCCCCTGATATGGCGGAAGCCGTCCGGACAGGAACGATCAGCGCCAGGATCACCAGCTGCGTGACCGCAAGAATCGGATACAGCCATACCAGATAACTGTACAGATTCATGACGGAATACCGATTCTCATCCTGAATTATCATCATGGCCAGGAAAAAGACAAGGGCCAGTATCAGTTCATATGCAAACACTCCCCAGCAGATCTTCATGCTCCGGGACTGTACTCTCACATCTCTCTTAATGATTGGATTCAGCTGCATTCTGCTCTCCTCCCTTCTGCTCTTCCTCGTTGTCCGTGACACGCATGAACAGCGTCTCAAGACTGCCCTCCTGCTTGTGGAAGCCTGTCACCACAACATCATGAGCGATCATTTCCCCCACCATTCCGGCGATCTCCCTCTTTGTCATCGTATGGGTAAGTCTGATCTCCTGTTCGCCCACAGAAGTGACCTTTACGCTCACATGTTCATTTGCAATGCGCACCGCTGTCTCATGACCTTCCTCCAGTGTAATGATCAGCTGATCGCTCCCGAATACACTGTCCATAACATCCTCGATACGTCCGGAAGCCACCAGATTTCCATGATCCATGATCCCGATACTATTACACATCTCGGAGAGCTCGGATAAAATATGGGAACTGATCACAATGGTTTTCCCCATGCTCTTCAGATTCAGAAGAAGCTCCTTCATCTCCACCCTGGCTCTGGGATCCAGACCTGAATTGGGTTCGTCCAGAACCAGAAGCGCAGGATTGTGGATCAATGCCCTCGCCACACACAGGCGCTGCTTCATGCCCCTGGAAAGGGTATCCACAAAGACCTCCTTCTTATCAGAAAGGTTCACCAGTTCCAGAAGATCGTCGGAAATCCTCTGAATCTCTTTTGACCCCATGCGGTACATGGACCCATAAAAATCCATATACTCTCTTACTTTCAGATTATCATACACACCAAAGAAATCCGGCACATAACCGATCTGCTTCTTGATCTCCTTCTGATGAGCCACGGCGTTCACACCGTTGATGGTGACGTCACCGGAAGAGGGCAGCATCAATCCGCACGCAATGCGGATCGTGGTGGTCTTTCCTGCACCGTTGGGTCCCACAAATCCGAACAGATCCCCCTGGGGGACATGGAGCGTCAGATCATTGACGGCCCGAAATTTACCGTAATTTTTATACAGATGATCAATATGAAGCATTCTGTTCACCCCCCGCATCCGCCTGACCGGCTTCATCTCCGGTTCCGTCACCGGCCCTCACATAAGTATAAAAGCATCCGTAAGCGGTCTCACTGCATTTGTCCGCCACTGCCTTATCATAATCTTTTACCACACCTGCAAGGATCACCGTTCCTGACTGCGTCTTCTTTTCCTCAGCAACACCAAGCCCGATGAGCAGCGCCGCCATGTCATCCTGCGCATAATCCCTGCGGGATCCGTAAATTCCCACCATATCATGCAGAAGGCTGTCAAAATAGGGCGCAGAACCCTGATAAGCACACTTTCCGTCCGCAACAGCACGCTGCAGATCTACAGTCTCCCCGGCCTTCACGTCCGAAAGCACTACTATATAGGAATTGGACCACACTGCCATATAAGCCATGTCATAGTCCGTCTCATTGGTGACCGTACCGCTTAACTTTCCGATTCCCACACCGACCAGCTCTTCGCCGGTAAGCGCCCCTGTACTCTCTGCCCTTTTCCCCGCATAAAAGAACCCGTTTTCAAAGTTCTCTCCAGGCTTTAGTCCAATGGACATCCCCTTACTGTCGTTGCTTACAATATAATGATAATCGCTGATAGTGGAAGCATTGCTGCTGTAATAGTCATATCCCTGAAAGCCCGGACCTGCCACTTCATAACTGTCCTTTAAGTACACTTCCCATGGTTTCACACCGGAATGATATGCCAGCATATAAGTATCCGCCCGACTGCCGTCCGTCTGTTGCACCGTGACAGAGTAGGCCTTCGCCTCATTCAGTCTCACACCCAGCCCTAAGAGATACACCCCGGCAACAAAAAGTATTCCAAGCACAGGCGCTCCAACCCAGTACCATTCGCTCTTCCTGCTCTTGCGCAGGATCAGATACAGAACCGGTCCCACCAGTATGACATAAAGGATGATCAGTATCCTGAGCCAGGAGAAATCCAGATCCGAATTACAGCTGTCAATGTAAGCCAGAGCCCGCTGCCCGATATATTCCATATCCCAGCTGCCTCCAAAATTCCGGTAACTGTTGGATGTGTACATGAGCTCCTCATAAATGTTCTGTACCATATAAGAGCTCATCTTCTGCAGTTCCTTCTCCCCCAGCGAGAAATAGAGTATGGATACCGCACCGTCCTCCACAGAACAGTTGACCGCGGGAGTCTCCATGCTCTCGTTCACACTGCCCAATGCCGTCATTTTCGTATAATCCAGGTCAGCCATGGCCATCTGACGGAGGTCAATGTCCGCCTCATAAACAAGATTATAATAATATCCGTATCTGTTCTCATTTACCGTTGCAGCGTTCTCTTCGCCGGGTTCGCTGACATCCGTCACTTCCACATTGAGAAAGTCCTCGTCAAACCCGGAAAGTGTCTGCTCCGCGTATGCGCCTGTTCCGATGATCAGCCATCCCCCGTTCTTTACCCAGTCCTGGATCGCCTGAATATTGTCTTCACTCAGGACGGACACATTAAACTGATCGATGATCAGAAAATATAACCCGTTGAGATATCCTGACAGATTGTCATTATTCAGTTCGATCAGATCCATGGGACTGTTCATCCCCCTGATATGGAAGGGGCTCCCACCGGCATCCATGTAAGTAAGACCGGAATAATCATCGGATAAGATCCCCACCGGAATCCCTGAGAAAACATCGTTGAATACGTCTTTCAGAGAAATGGACCGGATCACACTTTCCTTTTCGTCCAGAAAATTCAATTGGCACAGCCCATATACCGTATCCGCCGCACGTTCAGGCACAGTGACCGTAAACTGCTTCTTCCCCTGTGCCGGGAGCGTGATCTCCGTATTGTAAGCGCAATTATCATAGCTTGCGCCGAAGATCACCTGCACCGTGCCCGTAAAATCCTCCCCGCTGTTCTCCACTGTCACCTGCATCACATACCGGTTATCTTCCTGTTTGAGCAGTCTCACGTCACCTGAAAGCGAACTTACCTCCGTCGGCTGGGATTCCGCGAACGCCACCAGGCCATTCCCGCCCCATATCAGACTGAACAGGCATAGAAGCATGAGAGCCATTGCCTTAAATCGTCTACGCATAACTTTCTCCCTCCCACTGCAATTTAAATATGGTCAAAGTCCCTGTTGAACAGAATGCCGTTCCTGTTTCCGACACACCTCCCCTTTCAAATACGTATCGGTCATTAAGCGGCAATTCCCTCAATTTACAACAAGTATATGATAACATGCCTCTCCGGCAAAATCCCTTAACAAACCCCAAAAATTCTTTAAGATTTTCTAAAGATTGGATTTAAAACAAAATTAAAAAAGGGCGTTCCGCGAACGCCCGATATTGCTGATAAATCTATGATCAGTCAACATTGATAACCTGCTTCTTGTTATAAGAACCGCAAGCCTTGCAAACTCTGTGAGGCATCATCAGCGCACCACACTTACTGCACTTTACCAGCGCAGGAGCGCTCATCTTCCAGTTTGCTCTTCTCTTATCTCTTCTACTTTTGGAAGATTTATTCTTAGGACAGATTGACATCGTTACACCTCCTTACCTGCGTTGAAGATATCCTGTATAGCAGCCATACGAGGATCCGGAACGAAAGTATCGCACCCGCAATCCCTTATGTTCAGATTCTGTCCGCACTTGGGGCAGATGCCCTTACAGTCCTCTTTACACAGAATCTTTGCCGGCCAGTTACCTATGATTTCATTGTACACAAAAGTCTCTACATTCAGCTGATAACCTTCCATAAAGCTCAGATCATCAATCTCTTCCTCTTCTGTGGTCACATCAGGCGCTGTGACGATCCTGTCAAAGTACGGTTCCAGTGTCACAGGTACTTCCGTCAGACACCGGTCGCACTCGGCCTTGAATTTCAGATGGACATTTCCTTCCACCCTTGCCTTACCCTCCCCGATATTGGTAAAGGTAAATGATACGGGGGATTTCTCAATGATCTCATAACTCCCCGTTCGGCACTTAAAATCCGTCATTTCAAGGTCTGCACTTTTCCGAACCTGCCTGCCCTCAGATGTCAATACATCAGATAAGTTTACTAACATAGCGGCTCCTATGCAACATATTGTGTAATTTCTTTTCACACACTGATTAATTATACATATAGGCGACAGGTTTGTCAACAGAAATTTTGTAAATCATTGGCAGCTTTGTAACTGTTCAGGCAGCCCAATATTTTCAATCTGCCCCATATCGAATCCGTTCCGGACGAAACTGTTCTTTCAGCCTTTTCCATTCTTTTCTTCAGCTCTTCCCATCTTCCCATCTTCCACGGACTCTGGATTTTTACCATTTCCCGGCTCCACTCCCCTGCTCGCCATCGGAACAGGATCCCGGTCTTCCATACAATATACCGGAT
>JAIEKC010000317.1:0-6429 GCA_029064505.1 Acetatifactor sp. | reverse complement strand
GATCCGTACTGCCGTAGGATGTTTCCCCGTTTTTGGCATTTAAAGCCGCTCCAACAGTACTCACTATACAATCATTAGGGGCTGAAACACCGGGACGGTATACATAAATATAATTTTTCCCGTAAAAGTTGGATTTTTCCTCCACCTTGTTATCCACCCGGTACATGATCAGTCCCTCATCCACAAAATGCTCATAGTTTGGAGCCGGCAGCGATCTGCGGTACTCCAGACAGAGGATCTCGGAATCCCCCTGGGGCAGAGGTGTGCTGACGGTAAAAAGCCGGACACCCCCGCTCTGTTCCGGCTGACTGACAGCCGTCAGAGTATAAGTGCCGCTCTTTGAGATCTCACCGATCCGGTCACCCTCAAGCCATCCTTCCCTTGCCCGCAGATATCCCAGCGGATACTGTGGTGAAAGAGAAGTACCCGATGCCATCACATCCCATATCCCCACAGGACCGGCTCCCGGTCCCGTCGCACTGTCATCCCGATACAGATCAGGAAGTCCCAATGTGTGCAGGAATTCGTGGCTGACCAGCCGTGCGCCGCCTCTCTCGATCACACCCTCGGAAGGCATGGCATTGTAGCAACGGATATAAAGACCATTAATCCTGTCATCGCCACCATAATCCGTCTTAAAGGAATGATCCTTACCGTTGATATTATCCCCCTGCACAATAATGGTCAGATTATCCACACAGCCGTCTCCGTTGAGATCCAGATTTCTTCCCGACACATCCAGATAATCCGGATTATTGTTCGGACCTGATGACTGTATTTTCCCGATCACCTCACGAACCATTGCATCATCGGTATCATATATGGACTGTGACAGTTCCAACACCTTGATGCCTTCGGTACCGTCATCACGTGTGTATATCTGGGGAAAAATATTCTCCACGGTTACCTTATCACAGGTTATGGTCTTAATGTAATTGGCGAACGAATTATCAATGCCTGGATCTGTCCCTCCTTGATAAATACCCTTGATCCATTTCCAGTTATCTCTCTGATAAGATGTATAATCCACAACCTCATCAAACACATTTCCCTCTGCACCCCGCATCTTCACAAAGATGACCAGATTCGCCATACGATAGGGCTCCGCCGCCTCCGCCATCGGCACATATCCGGTAAAGGCCAGACCAACGCCGAGCATTACGGCAAGCAGCATGCTTATACATCTTCTGCGCAACAGTCTTATTTTCTTCACGATCCACCTCCTGCTTCGTCCTTCCGAAAGAAATCCCTGTTCCTGTATACTTCCCGTTCCGGTCTGACCTTCTTTCGGAATCTGCCTGTTCCTGCTCTTCCTTCACAAACCATCCTTTATTCCCACACTTCCGGCCGGGGCAGTCCCAGCATCTCACAGTCCATCCGGAAAGTATCTTTCGCGGCGCCCTCCTGATAGAGATACCTGTTGCCTCCCTCCTGATAAGCGTACACCACGCCGCCGGCCTGTGTCACCTTTTCCTGCTGCTGTTCCTTTGTGGAACCATCCTCTCCAAGAGCTCCCGTATATGAAATGCCCTCATATTCCACGAAAATGGAGTCCACACAGATATCATTGTGCAGGACAGCCTGATATTTCTTATATAAAGTGCCTTCCGCGTCAAACCAACAGGTCTCCGTATCACCGTTATACGCGCCCTCCGCGTACACGGCAGAGCCGATCAGGCTCCCCTCATCGTTCAGTCGGCCATACAGGCATTCCCCATCCGCAGTGAGCAGAAAGACCTCCGTCCCATAAGCATCGCTTACAATCTGTGCCGTCAGATTCTCACCGGTATAGCGGGTGCGTGTAGCATAAACTTCCGGCACCTCCTGGAAAATCTCTCTCCAGTCTTCCCCTTTTATCACCCTGCGCAGTGCTGCCGCATCCTGCTCCGCCAGCGCCTGTTGTAAAGCCCCGATCAGTTCTGCCGCCGGTTCCTCGTCGGCAGTGCGCTGTATCACCAGCTCCTGTAACCGTTGCACATACTCCTCACCGGGATACAACCGGAAAGCCCGCCACAGTATGCGGCGCTGTGCCTCGGCGTCACCGGTATCGGCATACAGCTGCGCCATCTCCAGATAGTCCTCCTCCGCACAAAGATCCCGGGCCATCAATTCCTCATAAAGTTCAAGTCTTGGAACCTGTGAATTCTGTGCATCTTTCAACGCCGCCAGTTCCTCCCTCAATTGGACTTCCGTCCTCATTCTCAGGGAATCTGTAGCCGCCTGACCGGCACCCGAAGACATCTCCGGTTCGCCTGATGTCGGTTCCTTTCCGTCCCCACTGCCTGCGCAGGCCGTGAGCAGACTGACTGTCAATGCCAGTGCAAATGCTGCAGAAAATACTTTTTTCATAGAAATCCTCCTGTTATCATACCGTCCTTCTGTGATAAATCCTTCTGTCTGCCATAGAATGACTGTAAAAAAGCTGTAAAGAAATAACATGTGCAGTTTTCGCCGAATATCTCTTCGAGGGGCAGTTTCAAAAATACAGCCACAATGGACTGCGGCAAAGCTTTTGATCTGCGCGGCCGGAGAAATAAACCAGTCAGGATGCACAGGTTATTTCTTTACAGCTCCTAAAGTGTGTTTGAAAAATGCTTTCCCGGGGAGAATGATTTTTCAAACATGTTCTAAGCTGAGTATATAATATATCTCTCAAATTTCCAAGTAAATCTTTCTGTTTCTGAAAAAAATCTTCATTTATCAGGATTCCGGGAATCCATCCGGTCAGAATCCCTCTGCCGGTTTTCTCCGGCATGAACAGAAGCATAACAGTGTATCGTTTGTCCCACTTGTATCCACAGGTAACGGAAGCTGCCCCGTTATTTCATTTATAAGCATTCTCAGCTCCGCATGTCCGGAGGTTCCCCACAATATCCGTCAGTACATCCCCTACGAGAATATTTCCCTGATCTTTTCATAATTCCGCGCCGTCATCAGCGCTGACATATCGCAGTTCCGGAACCGCACCACATAAGTCCACCTTCCGTATGGCTCGATCCGGGTGATCTTGGAAAGATTGATAATATAGGACTTATGACAGCGCAGGAATCTGTCCGCATCCAGCTTTGTCTCCATATCGGACAGAGAAATGGACGTTTTGTACTGTTCACCCACAGTCACAATATTTGTGCAACCCTCCGCCCGCTCAATGAAAAGAATCTCCTCCACATCCAGAAGGTATGTCTGCTCTTTGCCCTTGATCAGAAGTTTTCCCCTGCAGCGCTCCGACCGGGATACCTTATCCGTTGCACCGGCGACATCCTTTTCTCCGCAGTCCTCCGGTGCATCCGTCAGATTTCGCTTTCCACTCTCCGGAAATGTGTTTCGGATACGGTCCAGAGTACGCGCCAGTCTTTCCATGTTAAAGGGCTTGACCAGATAGTCGAAAGCATATATCTCAAAGGCATTTGCCATATATTCACTGTGGGCCGTGGCGAAGATAACCTTAAGCCTGGGATCAAGCTCTGTCAGCACCCTGGCGCAGTTGAGACCGTCCTCCCCGTTTAAGTCAATATCCACAAACACCACATCCGGTCTATATTTGGCGAAATCCGCCACCGCTCCGGCAAAATCGCCGCATTCCGCAACCACCTCATAATCCGGCTGCTTCTCCACCATCTTGTGGAGAAGCCTTCTAATCTCCGGTTCGTCATCTATCAGCATTACTTTGATCATACCTTAAGATTCCCTCTTGCTCTCCGCATAGGCGTTTGCGCCTGTGCCGATATTTTTCTTCATTTCCGTGTCCGCCAGAACATTCTGCATCTTATAATAGTCCAGTACTCCGATATGCCCTTCCCTGAGCGCCTGGGCCATGGCCTTGGGGATCTCCGCCTCCGCCTGCACCACTGCGGCACGCATCTCCTGCTCCAGTGCTACCGCCATGGCACGGCGTTCCTCCGCTCTCGCCTGGGCGATCTTATTGTCCGCCTCCGCCTGCAGGCTCTGGAGATTTGCCCCGATATTCCTTCCGATATCGATATCCGCGATATCAATGGAAATGATCTCATAGGCCGTACCCGCATCCAGTCCCTTATCCAGTACCAGTTTGGATATCTCATCCGGATTCTCCAACACTCTGCTGTGATCGGGGGAAGAGCCCACCGTGGTGACGATACCCTCGCCGATCCGGGCCAGTACGGTGGATTCCCCGGCGCCGCCGATAAGCCTTTCCAGGTTGGTCCGCACCGTCACCCTGGCCTTTACCATCAGTTCGATTCCGTCCTTTGCCACCGCCGATATGAGGGGTGTCTCGATGACCTTGGGCGTTACGCTCATGGTCACTGCCTCGAACACATCCCGGCCTGCCAGATCTATGGCGGAAGCTTTCTCAAAGGACAGGTCCATGCCTGCCCGCTCCGCCGCGATCAGCGCATTGACCACACTGTCCACATTTCCACCCGCCAGATAGTGAGCCTCCAGCTGATTGGATGTCACCTGCAAGCCCGCCTTTGTGGCCTTGATCAGGGGAAAGACAATCTTTTTCGGAGCCACCCGGCGCAGCTTCATTCCCACCAGATTAAAGATACCCACCTTTACATTGGCCGCCACCGCAGATATCCACAGTCCCATGGGAACAACGGTAAAAAACAGCACGATCAGCAAAAATACGATACATAGCAAAACAATCTTAACGATAAACATAGAATCCTCCCTCTCTTTCTTCTCTACTCTTTCTTTTCTTCCACTACCCTCACGGTCAGCCTGTTGGCGCTGATCTTACTGATCACGATCCTGCTGCCCTTTTTGATGTATGCACCCTCCGAGATCAGATCCAGTTCGATCCCGTCAAAATCGCCTTTCCCGGCAGGACGCAGGTCCGTGGACGCGATTCCTTCCCGGCCCAGGAGATAGTTCAGGTCCGATGAGGCCAGATAATCGTTCTCCGGACGGACCTCTGTGTCCAGTATAATCGGTGACTTGAATTTCCGATAGTGCATCAGTCCTATGATGACTGCCATCAGGATGCCCAGTACCACGATCACCACCACCGTCACAAATATTCCCTCCTCCAGAGAATCCGTGACCAGAAGCACGCCTCCCACCAGACAGATGATACCTGCGATCCCGGGTGCCCCAAATCCGGGTACCACCAGTTCAATGCCGACCAGTACAAATCCCGCGATCAGCAATGCAATGCCGATCCATACAATCGTTTCCATGCAGCGCTTCACCTCCTCTCTCTTTCATGCGTTTTGCGGAAAACATTTTTACCGGTTCCCATACTTTTCCAACTGCATTTCTGTCAGAAATCCGATTTTCCCGGCAGGATTCCGGGGGCTTATATTCCGGTTCCATATCCGTCCCGTCACCATCAGCCTTGTTCGACAGATACTGTCTGTCGTTCCTATGCCATCTGCGGCATTTTGTTCCGTCAGGCCGGAGAAAGCATTTTTCAAACACGCTCTGGAGCGGCACATGACTCGCTCTCACCGGACTTCTTCAGTTTCACGGTAAATACGGTCTCCTTCTCATCCGATTCCAGCCGGATGCTTCCCCCGTTCGCCCTGAGCACATTGGATACAATGTACAGCCCCATTCCGTGTCCCGCCTCCCGCCTGGTACTGAAACCCTGTCTGAAAATGGCCGTCCGGATGTCCTTTGGAACGGGAGCGCCGTTGTCCGACACCGAAAACAGGTAATGCTCCCTGTCCTCGCTGATATCCAACACCATTTTCCGGTCAGTCTCCTTTTCCGACAATGCGGTGATAGCGTTGTCGATCAGATTGGAAAGCACCTTGCACAGTTCCCATGGCTCTATTTTCAGGTCTTTCAGATCCGATTTTACTTCCACATAGAAATCGATCTGTCCTGCCTCCGCCTCCCCCATCTTCGCCATCAGCAGCGCATTGACTGCCGGGACGGATGTACGGATCGCCTTTCCGACCTTCATCATATCCCTGTAGATCGGTTCCAGATAACCGCGGAGCTCCTCATATTCCTCCAGCTCCGCCATCCCGTACACCACCTGCATGTGATTGAGATAATCATGTCTCTGGCTTCTGAGCTCGCTGTTGAGCTTCTGCATCTGTCCGCAGCTCTCCACCAGACTGTCATAGCGTCTGCGCAGCTTCACATACAGCAGAAACATCCAGAGCAGACAGAGCATCAGTATGACCACCATTGCCAGACAAAAGTATAGACTGAAATCCATTTCCCGCATCTTTTCCGCTCCTTCCCATATTTCCCGCCATGCCGCAAGTCCGGAAACGCAGGCGAACTTGTTTGCCTGCATTCTTCCGTATGAGACTTAGAATTTTTCAGGATCAATTTCATTCTAGCACAGATTTCATTCCAGCCAACAGGAAACTTCTGAATGATACATTTTCCGCTCTGAAATGACAACGTATCCCGGCAAACAGGAACAGGACAAAAAAGAAAAGCACTCAGAGCATTTTCATACATGCTCTGAGTGCCGCTGCCGTGCTG
>JAIEKC010000316.1:1483-6429 GCA_029064505.1 Acetatifactor sp. | reverse complement strand
GAAGAAAATGTCACTTAGTAATCCGCAGAAGAAACCGATAATCAGTCCTTCCTTCTCGCCCCTCATGAATCCGAAGGAGGAAGTCAGGATGATCATCAGATTCGGAATGATCCCCGCAAAGGCCAGACCGCTAAACACACTGCATTGTAATATAAAGCAGGCCAATATAAATAGAGTAACAATCACCTTTCTGAGCATATAACCTCCATGCCGCAGGACTACGGCGACTCAGATCCGCACTATTCCTCCACGGTCTGTTTCAAATCCGTGATGACCAGCACTTCACTGAGGTGTTCGAAATCCACTGCTGGTGTGATCAGACCGGACTTCGTCAGATTATTGTTGTCTTTGCTGATCGTGTTGATATAGCCGATCAGTATATTGGGAAGATATTTATCACTGATGTCGGAAGTTACCACTTTATCTCCCTCTACCACCTTGTTCCGGCTGTCCACCAGCTGACTGAAAGTAATACAATTGTCCGCCATCAGCTTCAGATCGCCTGTCACGGTAAGATTATCCTCTGTGGAAAGCGTCATGGCACTGACGTTGACGTTGTCGGAAATGATGGAAGTCACCTTGGCCCAGTTCGGACCTACGGAAGTGATCCTGCCCACCAGTCCGCCGCCGGCGATCACATTCATATCCACTGCCAGTCCGTCATCCGCGCCTTTATCGATCACAAAGGAGGAATACCAGTTTCCGGAGTCTCTGCCGATGATCCGTGCGCCCACCTTATCGTATTCACCGTATTGCTCGTCCAGCGCCACCAGCTCCCTCATTCTGTTCAGTTCATATTTGTCCTGCTGGAGCAGCGTATTCTCCTCCGTCAGGGCGGCAATCTCCTCCCGCAGTCTGGCGTTTTCGTCCAAAAGTGTCCTGATCTGTACCAGTTCCTCGGACCGGCTGGATAGCCAGCCTCCCATCTTGCTGATCCCCCGTTGAAAAGGAACAATGACATACCCCACCACCGTGTTCAGCGGGCGGTTGAACACATCGGTTCCAAACGTGACCAGCATCATGCCTGTACACAATATGGTTAAAATCAAAAGGAGATATTTACTCGGCAAAGTAAATCTCTCCCCTTTTCTTTTTATGATCGGGCTCATTTACTCATCCCTTCGATTGCATAGGCTACAGATTTATAGTTGTCGTCCTTGATGATCTTGGCGAGACCCATGACAACGCTGGTGACAGGATTTTCGGCAACATTCACCTTCAGACCTGTCCCTGTGGCGAGACGCTCCGACAAATGGCTCACCTGGGACGCACCGCCGGTGAGATAGACGCCGTGACGGTAAATATCCGCCGCCAATTCGGGCGGTGTTCTTTCCAGGATCACCTTCACATTGTCGATGATCGTATTAAAATGCTCTTCCAGACACTGATCCACCAGTCTGGTGGGAATCTCCCTCTCCACCGGAAGACCTGTCACAATATCCCTGCCGTATACTACGGCTCCCTGTTCCGCCTTCTCCAGATCGCTCAGGGAAATCTTTACTGTCTCCGCAGTCTTTCCTCCGATGATCAGACTGAACTCCTTGCGCACTGCAGCCCGGATCGCTTCGTCGAATTTCAGCCCGCCGGTCTTGATCAGACGGCTCAGTACGATGCCGCCCAGAGAAAGAATGGAGATCTCCGTGGTCTCATATCCCACATTCACCACCAGGACACCCTGTGAATTCTTAACATCAATGTCCAGACCCAGGCCGTCCGCGACAGCCTTTTCCACTACCATGATCTTCTTCGCCTTAACGTTGGCATCCCGGATCAGATCATAAAAAGCGCGCTTTTCCACCTCCGTGACATCCGTGGGAACCGCGATGAAGAAATCGGCGGGCTTGTTGTTGCCCTTCTGCAGATCACCGATAAAATAGCGGACCAGTGTCTCCATATTTTTGATATCCGCAATAACACCGTTGGACAAAGGATAAGAAATATGAATATTGCTGGGCGCCTTCTCATACATTTCAAATGCGGAGTCACCATAGGCAAATAGTGTGTTTTTATTTTCAATGGCGATCATGTTCTTTTCCACGAGAACATTATCCTCACCCCTGCTGTAGATTTTAATATTGTTGGTACCGAGATCGATACCGAATGCGTTGTTTGCCAAAATGAAAGCCCCTTTCTTAACGTAATAATGTGAAAAGAATCTGTGTGCGATCTATGTGCATCCTACAGAAGTGATGCCTCTTTAAAGCTGATGTATCGATTGTCACCGATGACAACGTGATCCAACAGCGGAATGTTCATCTTATCCCCCAATTCCTTTACGTTGGCGGTGAGTTCCCTGTCCGCCCTGCTGGGTGTCGGATCGCCGCTGGGATGATTGTGTACCAGCAGGATACTGACCGCATTGCACTGCAGCGCCGCCAGAAAAATTTCTCTGGGTGAGATCAGTGACATTCTCACGCTTCCCTCGGAAAGTTTCTGTTCCGAGATCACCTGTCCCTTGGCATCCATGCAGACCAGCATCACGCATTCCGTCCTTTTATGCCGCAGCTTTTCCATGAAATGATCCGCCACCTGCCCCGAACTGTTGATGCACATTCCTTCCTTTGCGGTTGCGGTGCACATACGCATGGACAGTTCCGTGAGACATTTCAGCTTCACCGCCTTGACCTCACCGATCCCTTTAATATTCTGAAGCTCCTTCACGGATACATCATACAGTCCCAGCAACCCCTCCTTGGGGAACTTCGCCAGTGAAAGAACCTTCTCCGCCAATTGTAGGGCATTACAGTCTTTTGTGCCTGTGCGGATAATGATCGCCAACAGCTCCGCTTCCGTCAGATTCTCCGGACCGAACCGCAGAAATCTCTCATAGGGAAGGAGCTGTGTCTGATAAATTTGATTGTTGTTTCCGGTTGCCATATCAATCTCCCTGCAACCTTCTCCGACGGATCAGAACCTTATAAAACTATCTGATAAAACGGTATACCGCCAGCGCTATCACCACTCCGATGACACTCGCTATGGTGATCTGGATCGTAAGACCAAAGGTCAGCACAAAGAATCCCAGATCAAGCACCATGGGGGAAGTCAGCCCGAAGGATTGTCCGTAATTCAGGAAGCTTCCCTCAAAGAAAGTTCCTATGAAGCGGCCGATCACAAATCCCACCAGCACCAGCATCACCAGTACCCAATTTACTCTTCTCAAAGTATCTCCTCTTCTTTTTCGTTATTTATACTCACGATCTGAAACATTTGACAATGAAATGTATAGCGAGTGAACGCTTCTGCAATACGGAAACGGAAAAAGGCAGATAAACGCGCTCACGAGTATAAAACGGGAAGAACTTCCTGCCCATTGGAAGTATTGCCCTCATACGTCTTTTTATAATACCACAAATTTGAAAACCTGTATATAAAATTCATAGATTTTATTTTGATGTTTTTCTACATATTGCAACAGAAAGAAATTTCCGTCTGTGCGGTTTAGCTCCCAAATGAGCAAAATGCGGTGTGCAGGCAGACGCAGGAACGCGTAAGCACGCAGATCATATTTTCAGCATTTCCGCGTTCACCAGACTGGCATCCACCAATGACTGCAGAGATTTTAAAATGCCGAATTTGGCATGTGCCCATGTCAAACCGCCCTGAAAATATACGGCATAAGGAGGCTTGATGGGGCCGTCCGCCGACAGTTCGATGGAGGAACCGGACACAAAAGCTCCCGCAGCCATGATGACCTTTGCATCATAGCCCGGCATATCCCAGGGTTCAGGCGTCACATGGCTGTCCACCGGCGCCGCCGACTGGATCCCCCGGCAGAAAGCGATGACACCCTCCGGATTTCCGAAGGTAACCGCCTGAATGATATCATGCCTGCTCTCACTGCCGTCCGGCACCACGGGAAATCCCAGCCTCTCATACAGATTTGCCGCAAAAACAGCCCCTTTCAGGGCATTTGCGGTAACGGTCGGGGCAAGAAAGAGTCCCTGGTAGAAATCTTTCAGGATCCCCAGGGAGGCTCCCACCTCCTTGCCCAGTCCGGGAGAGGTCAGACGAAATGCCGCGTTCTCCACGCATTCTCTCTTTCCTGCGATATAACCGCCGATAGGCGCCAGCCCGCCGCCCGGATTCTTGATCAGGGAACCCACGACCATATCCGCTCCCACATCGCCGGGTTCCCTCTCTTCCACAAACTCACCGTAACAGTTGTCCACCATACAGATAACATCGGGCTTTATCTTCTTGATAAATGAGATCAGTTCACCGATACGCTCCACGGAAAGGGTGGGTCTGGTCTGGTATCCCTTGGAGCGCTGTATGGTCACAAGACGGGTCTTTTCATGGATGCTTTTCTGAATGTTTGCGTAATCAAAACTGCCGTCCTCGAGCAGGTCCACCTGTCGATAGCTCACACCGTATTCCGCAAGGGAACCTGCAGATGGACGGATCCCGATCACTTCTTCCAGTGTATCATAGGGTTTCCCCACAGGGGAAAGCAGTTCGTCACCGGGACGGAGATTGCTCATCAGCGCCAGCGCCAGCGCATGTGTTCCGCAGGTGATCTGGGGACGCACCAGTGCGTCCTCCGTCCGGAATACATCCGCATAGACCGTCTCCAGCGTATCCCTTCCCAGATCATTGTAGCCGTAGCCTGTGGTTCCCAGCAGACATGCCTCGCTGACCTGATTCTTCCGCATGGCTTCCAGTACCTTTAACTGATTGTATTCCGCCACATCATCGATCTGTCGGAACCGTTCCTGCAGCTTCCGGACAGCGGTCTCACCATACTCGTATACCTCCGGTGAGATGCCCATGGTTTTGTATAATTCTTTTGTATGGTTTATACTGTTCATTTTTACTCTTCTTTCTCCTGATCGGTTTCGGCAGGATCACTCCGCAGCATTTCACCGGAGATCCCCCGGTGTGCCAGTGTATCCAGCATGAAGTCCAATATCTTCTGTTCATCATATCCAAACTCATTTTTATTT
>JAIEKC010000316.1:0-1473 GCA_029064505.1 Acetatifactor sp. | reverse complement strand
AACATCCGCTTCCCGGCGGAACCATGTGAGCTGTCTCTTGGCAAAATGCCGTGTGTCCCGTTTCAGTATTTCCACTGCCTGTCCGTAGGTATACTCCCCTTCCAGGTAAGCCAGTATCTCCTTGTAGCCCAGTCCCTGCATGGAGACCATGCCCCGATGGCAGCCCATTTCCCGCAGCTTCTCCACTTCCTCCACAAGTCCCTGTTCCAGCATCTCGTCGATCCGCTGTCCGATGCGCTCATATAGCCGCTCCCGCAGGTCGTTCAGCACAAAGTAGCAGGAATGATACGCTCTGGTCTTCTGTCTCTCCTGCTCATTGTGCTCTGAGATCTTCCCGCCGGTCAGCTTATGGAATTCCAGAGCTCGTATGGTGCGTTTGATATTATTCGGATGGATCGCCCGTGCGGCCTCCGGATCCGCTTCCAGAAGCATCGCATGAAGCTTATCCGCCCCCTCCCTGGCGGCAAGCTCTTCCAGATAAGCGCGGTATTCCGTGCTCTCATCGTTCTCGGTGAAGTCAATATCTCTCAGAAGCGCCTGAATATAAAATCCGGTTCCTCCCGTCACAATGGGAATGTGCCCCCGCTCATAGATCCCCTTCAGAGCCTCTTCACATTTTTGTTTAAAGATGACCACGTTAAAGGTCTCCTGCGGCTCCAGAATATCTATCATATGGTGAGGAATGCCACGCATCTCCTCCGGTGTGATCTTCGCCGAGCCGATATCCATGTGCCTGTAGACCTGCATGGAATCCGCAGAGATGATCTCGCCCTTCACGGCCTCCGCCAGGGCAAGGGACAGTCTGGTTTTCCCCACCGCGGTGGGACCTGTCAGTACGATCATGGGAGGTTTGCTTTTGTTCTGTTTTGTCATCATAGAATATATGGATTCCTCTCACTTTTAAAAATCTTTCCACCTATGTGGTTGCAATTCAATGACCTGACTGTATGCAATTTACTGCAAAGCAGGCAGGCCGTTGGATCAGCAGCCCACTTCCAGGAGGTGTGCCAACACACCTCCTTATGAACAAAACCCCCGCCTTTCACACAATCCTCTTGAATTTCCTCTCCATCTCCGTTTTTGTCATGGTAACGATGGTAGGCCTGCCGTGGGGACAATTATAGGGATTCTCCAAAGTCAGAAGCTCGTCGATCAAAGCTTCCGCCTCCGCAAAGCTGAGCAGATTGTTTCCCTTTACCGCCGCCTTGCAGGACATGGAAGCGATCTTTTCCTCTATCACGCGGATATTGCCGAAGCCGGTTCCTGCGGACAGCTGATCCAGCACCTCCAGAAACATTTCCCGCTCATCGCAGCCGTAGAGATCCACAGGGACGCCCCGAAGCGCATATTCGCTGCCGCCAAAGGGTTCCACCTCAAATCCCAGGGAGGCGAAAACTTCCCGATGCTCCCTTAACACGGCTTCCTCCTGGCCGGACAGGCTGATGATCACAGGCGGCATCAGTGTCTGGGAAA
>JAIEKC010000315.1:0-5734 GCA_029064505.1 Acetatifactor sp. | reverse complement strand
GTCCAGCACCTTCTCATGCTGTCCCTTCCGCCCCCGGACCACCGGAGCCAACAGCTGAAGCTTCGTCCCCTGTCTCAAAGCCATGATCTGATCTACCATCTGATCCACTGTCTGCTTCGCGATCTCCCTGCCGCAGTTGGGGCAATGGGGAATTCCGATCCTTGCATACAGCAGGCGAAAATAGTCATAGATCTCCGTCACGGTACCCACTGTAGACCGGGGATTCCGATTGGTGGATTTCTGGTCGATGGAAATGGCGGGGGAAAGTCCGTCAATCCTCTCCACATTAGGCTTCTCCATCTGCCCCAGGAACATTCTGGCATAGGAGGAAAGAGATTCCATATAGCGACGCTGTCCCTCAGCGTATATGGTATCGAAGGCAAGTGAAGACTTGCCCGAACCCGACATCCCTGTCAGAACCACGAGTTCATTTCTGGGGATATCAACATCAATATTCTTCAGATTATTTTCACAGGCGCCCCTGATCTTAATATAGCCTCCCGCCCCCTGGCTTCGCGGTCTCATCTTCTTTGCTTCTTCCATCATCTTTATCTTCCTTTTCTTATTCCTTTTTTATTCTGTTTCGATTGGTATTTCCAGTACATACCATTATTCCTCCAGCATCTGCAGGTTCTTTTTCAGCTCTATCATCTTGTCACGCAGTTCTGCCGCCGCCTCGAAATTCAGATCCGCCGCCGCCCTCTGCATCTTCTTCTGAACCTCCGCAATGAGCTTCTCCAGTTCCTTCCGGTTCATGGATTCGGGATCTTTCTCGAATTTCAGCTCTTCCTTCGCCACAGCCCTGGAAATACTGATCAGGTCGCGGACCGCTTTCCTGATGGTCTGGGGCGTGATCCCATGCTCCTCATTGTATCTCATCTGGATCTCCCGGCGGCGGTTCGTTTCCTCCAACGCGATCCGCATGGAATCCGTAATGGTATCCGCATACATGACCACCCGGCCCTCCGCGTTTCTGGCCGCCCGGCCTATGGTCTGGATCAGGGAAGTGCTGCTTCGCAGGAAGCCCTCCTTGTCCGCGTCCAAAATGGCCACCAGAGCGATTTCAGGAATATCCAGGCCCTCGCGCAGCAGATTGATGCCCACCAGCACATCAAACACATCCAGACGCATATCGCGTATGATCTCCGCCCTCTCCAGTGTATCGATATCGGAGTGCAGATATTTCACCCGCACACCCACCTCATTCATATAATCGGTAAGATCTTCCGCCATACGCTTGGTCAGCGTGGTGATCAGTACCTTATTATGTGCCGCCACCACTCTGTTGATCTCTCCGATCAGGTCATCGATCTGTCCCTCCACAGGTCTCACGTCCACCTCCGGGTCAAGAAGGCCGGTGGGGCGGATGATCTGTTCCGTGCGCAGCAGCTCATGTGCCTCTTCATAGTCGGAGGGCGTTGCCGACACGAACATCATCTGGTCGATATGCGCCTCAAACTCCTCGAAATTCAAAGGCCGGTTATCCAGCGCCGAGGGCAGACGAAAGCCGTACTCCACCAGAGTGTTCTTACGGGAGCGGTCCCCTGCATACATTCCCCTGATCTGGGGAATTGTCATATGGGACTCATCTATAATGATCAGGAAATCATCCCGGAAGAAATCCATCAGCGTCATGGGCGGCTCGCCGGGCTTTGAGCCGTTTAAGTGCCTGGAATAATTCTCGATACCGGAACAGAAGCCTGTCTCCCGCAGCATCTCCACATCAAAATTAGTCCTCTCGGCGATACGCTGCGCTTCGATCAGCTTGTCCTCACTTTTAAAGAAGCGCACGCGTTCCTCCATCTCTTTCTCAATATTATCACAGGCTATCCTTATCTTATCCTGAGAGACCACATAATGGGAGGCGGGAAAGACAGCAATATGCTTCAGCTCAGCGTGCACCTTTCCGGACAGAGGTTCCACCTCCGTGATCCGGTCGATCTCATCCCCGAAGAATTCCACTCGGATAAAATAATCGCCGCCCTGCGCCGGATAAACCTCCACCACATCTCCGTGAACCCGAAAGCACCCTCTCTGCATATCCATTTCATTTCTGGTGTACTGAATATCCACCAGTTCCCGCAGAACCTGATCCCTGTCCTTGACCATGCCGGGACGCAGCGACACCACCATGTCCTGATACTCGTCAGGGCTTCCCAGACCATAGATACAGGACACGCTGGCCACCACAATCACATCCTTTCTCTCTGTCAGGGAGACAGTGGCGGAAAGCCTTAATTTATCAATCTCGTCATTGATGGCGGAATCTTTCGCGATATAAGTGTCGGAAGAAGGGACATACGCCTCCGGTTGGTAGTAGTCATAGTAGGACACAAAATATTCCACCGCGTTCTCAGGGAAAAATTCCTTGAACTCACCGTACAGTTGTCCGGCCAGGGTCTTATTGTGTGCTATGACCAAAGCGGGCTTGTTCAGCTGTTGGATGACGTTTGCCATAGTAAACGTCTTTCCGGAACCTGTCACGCCCAGCAAAGTCTGGAATTGATTGCCTTCCCTGAAACCTTTGACCAGGGCTTCTATGGCCTGGGGCTGGTCGCCTGTGGGCTGGTATGGGGCATGTAATTTGAACTCTGACATATGAAAACCTCCAAATTTGTGACCGGACACCCGAAGCTCTTGTTAAATAGACTTGCAAAGCCGGCAAATAATAATTAAAATAGCAGTTACACGAATGCAGGCCACAAAACTGTATTTTGGAATCTGAACAGCACTGAATAACAACAGCTAATACAAATAGTATTATCCAGTCACTTGGTTTTTCATTATAACATATAAGCGTAAAAAAGTACAGAGAAAATTCGAACTTTTGTTCTGTTCTTTATATACGATGCAACCTCTCTTTTTCGTGCAGAGATTGAGAGGAAAAATAACGAAACGTAATATATACTGGAGCTTGTTTGGAACATCAGGAGGAGTTTTATTATGGAATGGATTGAAAGATTAAATGATGCAATAAGCTATATTGAAGAACATTTAACAGACGAGATCGATCATGAACAGCTTGGACAGATTGCCTGCTGCTCTTCCTATCATTTTCAGAGAATGTTCACCTATATGGCGGGGATTCCGTTATCTGAATATATCCGCAGGAGAAAAATGTCCCTTGCCGCCGTAGATTTACAGGGCAAAGACATAAAGATCATTGATGTGGCAGGAAAATACGGATATAATTCCCCTACCGCATTTAACAGAGCATTTCAGTCTGTCCATGGGATTGCCCCGTCTGCCGTAAAAAATGAGGGGATATCCGTAAAATCTTTCCCCCCTGTCGTATTTAAAATCACAGTCAAAGGAGTGGAAGAAATGAATTATCGAATTGAAACAAAAGACGCTTTCCGTATTGTAGGCGTATCTGTACCGCTGCATAAGGATATTGAAAAAAATTTTACAGTCATCCCCCCAAAGTGGCAGGAAGTATCTATGAACGGAACATTGCAGAAACTGATCGGTATGATGGACACACCGCCTATGGGAGTGCTTGGTGTCAGCACCTGTAACGACACGGAACCGTGGAGATATTATATTGCGGTATCTACTTCACAGGCCAAAAATGGCCTTGAAGAATATGTTGTACCGGCGGCTACCTGGGCAATATTTTCCGGAGAGGGCACAAATCAGTCTATCCAGGAATTGGAGCGGCGCATCGTAACAGAGTGGCTGCCGACTTCAGGGTACGAGTACGGCAGCGCTCCCGATGTCGAGGTTTACTTAAATCCAGACCCGCAAAATGCACAATACGAAGTATGGATACCTGTGGTGAAAAAATAGTTACGTATATCCGACGACTGCAGGGGACACCCGCTGATGGGTGTCCCTCATCCGTCAGGAAGTTTTACGACAGAAGCATTGGGAAAGCAGTAACCGTTCATTAACATTTATATCCCTCTACACTATAATATACTACATCAGTAATATTTTAGGAGGTAATCGCAGATGAAAGTTTTACCCCAAATTTCAGAAGCTGAATTTGAAGTAATGAAAATCGTATGGAAATATGCTCCTATCAGCACAAATGAAATAACAGATCGTCTGGTCAAGACCACAACCTGGAGCCCTAAGACAATACACACACTGATCAAGCGCCTGGTGACAAAAGGCGTTCTTTCTTATGAAAAACAAAGCCGGGTATTTGTTTACACACCCCTGGTGGACGAAGCTGCGTATATAGGGCAGGAGAGCAATACCTTCCTCAACCGTTTTTATGACGGTAATATTACAGCCATGCTGTCTGCCTTTATTGACAATGACAAATTGTCAGAAGCTGACATAAATGAACTCCGCTCTCTTCTTTCCAGAAATCAAAAAGGAGGAATTTGATGTGGCAGAATTTATGATCAGATTTTTGATCTGCAATATCTTTATCAGCATTATCATCGGAATATTTCTGCTGGCCAGGCATCTGTTGAAAAATGACCTGACCAGCCGGATGCATTATAATTTATGGTTTTGGCTTATTGGCTGTTCCCTTTATTCCAGTTCAGCCAACCTGTTTTTTACGGATTTTTGCATGGTTCGGAAACCTTAAAAATGCATCCTCATCCCCCACCGGAACGGTTCTGAGCGAAGCGGCCCTCAAGTCCGCTCCGGCACTGCAAACTGGATGAATGACTTCAGTATATCCGTCAGCAAAAAGACACCCGGGACAATTGGATTGATACTGTTTATCCTGTGGTGTCTCGGTATTTTTATAATGCTTATGTTGATCGCGAAATCACTGCTCCGCTTTAACACCATAAAAAATCCGCTCTGCCATTGCAGAATCCCGCTGTCCGCAGACTATATCGTGACTGTTTGAACGAAATGAATATAGCAAAGCCTGTTCCCGTCTACAGCACGGCATTTTTGAAATCCTCCGTCATTGCCGGATTATTGAAACCGTGTATATATCTGCCGATCCATCTGATCTCAGACCATAACGCGAATGACATAAAGTATATGCTGATGCACGAGCTTTCGCATTATAAATACAAGGATGCATTGGCTAATTATTTCATGAACCTGATCGGCGTATTATATTGGTTCAACCCATTTGTATGGTATTCACTAAAGGAAATGAAAAACGACAGGGAGGTCGCCTGCGACACTTCCGTATTAAAACTGCTTGATGAAGATGCCTATGATGATTATGGTAATACTCTGATCAACTTTACAGAAAAGGTGTCACTCACCCCATTTCCCTTTGCTTTTGAAACCAACGCGATCGGAATCAGCGGAAGTATGAGGCAAATGCAAAAACGGGTTATAAACATAGCAAATTATCATCCGGCTTCTTTCCGAAAAAAACTGCACAGTACACTCGCATATACCCTGATCGCACTTTTCCTGTTGGGAACTGCCCCGATCCTGTCCATACAGGCTGCGGAAAATAATCGCTACTACTTTAATGAGACCAACCGCAATATCACATATATTGACTTAAGTGATGTATTTGAGGATTATAATGGCAGCTTTGTGTTAAATGATGCCGCCGAAGATTCATGGCAGATCTATAACAAGGACTATGCCACTGCACGTATATCCCCGGCTTCCACCTTTAAAATTTACAGCGCTTTATTCGGTCTGGAGTCCGGGATCATAACACCCGAACGATCACTGATTCCATGGGACGGACAGAATCACATGTATGACTTATGGAATGCTGATCAGACACTGAAAGCCGCCATGCATAATTCCGTCACATGGTATTTCCAGGCGCTTGACCGGCAGACAGGCA
>JAIEKC010000314.1:0-1343 GCA_029064505.1 Acetatifactor sp. | reverse complement strand
ATTTCACAAAGATTTTTAATCTGATTGTAAAAATTGCTTATAAACATAAAGATTTTGTTTAACTCCTGTCACTTTGACCAAAATCCCCACGCCTTCTTAGTCAATTTATACAAGTTTTACCCCTGTGTCTTCGTTTCTTCGATCAAATTTTCATTCACCACATCACTGAAAATATGCTCGTCCTCATCCGGCGCCTGCTCCGGCGGATTCTCCGCCAGAACCTGATCCTCCAGCTTCTGGAAAAACTTATTATACAGATGCGCACAGAGCCATGCCGGGCCTGACAGCCCGAACAGAAATACGATCGGAACCGTCCTCCCCGAAATAAAGAGCAACAGTCCGGGCAGTGCCCAGATCACGATCATCAGCAGCGTCTTGGGAAACTGCATGATGCTCATCAGAAATGCGTTCTTGATCGTCCGCCATGTGGTGTTGGCAAACTTTGCCAAAACCGGGAACACATACAGCACGGTAAAAACGAACAGCACTGCAATGATAGTGATCAGAATCTGGAGAAATTTGCCGAAATTCAGATCCGGATTTCTCAGAAGTACAAAATCTCCGATCAAAAGCAGCATGACAAACAGCATTATGATGCCTATCACAATCCCCTGCAGCAGATTTTCCTTAAAAGATTTAAAAAAGCCTCTTGTGATATAGCATTCTTCATTTCTTACGATCTTCAATGCCATATAGTGCATCGCTGTCAGGGAAGGTCCTATGGTGATGATCGGGATACAGCAGATCATGGTCAAAATATTGAGCCACATCAGATCCGCCACCTTGCCCAAAGCCTGCATTACAGGACTGTCCAAGTTAAATATACTACCCATTCTTATCCTCCTGTTTTCTATACCTTTCTGTCAAAATACTTTTCCATTTCCGTCACACGGATACCTGAATACTCAACCTCCGGTTTCACCGTGCGGAACCCCAGCTTGTGATAAAAATCCACCGCATAGGGAGCCGCTTTCAGAGACATGAAACGTTCACCGGCCTCCTCCTTCAGATAACGGCACAATCCGTTCATGATCGCTCTTCCGACCCCTCTGTGATGATAGTCTTCATCCACGAACAGCAGAGAGAGATGATTTCCGCCGCGTATGGTTCCTGCCCCTATGATCCTGCCGCCTTCCACCGCCACCATCATCTGATAATTGCCCTTCAAAAAAGCCATGTACAATTCATCGTCCGTAATGAATTCAAAGAAATTCCGAATCCCTTCTCTGGTATAGTCTTTTCCTTCATATTTCAAAAAAGTACGCCATATCATCTTCATAGCGGGCGCCCACTCCGAGTCATGCGCCCACCGGATCTGATAAGTTCTTACGTCCCTTGTGTCC
>JAIEKC010000313.1:0-5731 GCA_029064505.1 Acetatifactor sp. | reverse complement strand
GCACTATCGTATATTATATTCAGAATGCCAAAGTCGAAAAAGCGAAATATCTCTTGGTTAACACCCATGAGAGTGTTGACAGTATCAGCAATCAGTTAGCCTTCAATACGCGGAGCTATTTTACACAGGTATTTCGCCAATATACCGGAATTACACCCAGCGAATATCGTGAAAAATACGGTATTGTTTAAGTTGATCTCTACTGAAATTTCTTTCACTTATCCGACTTTTTCGGTACCTGATCTGTGATAGCAGATATTCTTGTTCAACTGATGCTTGGAAAAAGGAATTCAACAGTCTCTCTGAGCCGGCTCCAACTTTCTATCCAAAGAAGATAATACCTGCATCAGTTCCTGATCTTTTTTGTACATGACCTCAATTTCCCTGTCAAACATCATGGTGGCCGGACGTTCCTTTGTGTAAGGCTCCCATCTGGGCATTTCCCTTGTCGCAGGCTCTCCAGATGCGGCAAAGGAAACCCATGCATTGCACATGATATTCTGAAGCCATTCTGTAATCCCGGGAATATAAGCCGGCTCAATATAATCCGCATTGTGGAAAATATAGGGAATTTCCGCATTATGCCATGGAAGTGTGCCGCCATATAGCGGGAATTCCAGATTGAAACTGTAATTATATGTATTGTCGCAGCCCTGTTCCACCCTTAAATCCGCATATTCCAACGCTCCTGTCCGGAACATGGTGTCTACGAACAATAAGTCCACAATGTTCTTACCGGGGTATGCTTTTTGAAAAGCCATGACTGCCCTTTCTGCGTCTTCACCCAGCTGTTCTTCTATGAGCCGCCGCCTCTTCTGCATATCCCACTGGTTCTTTCTTCCATCGTCCAGACGATAATTGAAATTATTTGTAAACTCTCCAAGAACACTGCCTACAATTATTGGGATATGCTTTGCATGTTCCCGGATTCCGACATCAAATACGCTTCCCTGATAATACTCACCGTCAGCCGTAGGACCAAAGCGCATTGCCGCACCCTCACCCAGACTGCCAGCCGCTTCTGCCAGACGGCAGTATGGAACATGTTCCATTTCCTTTATCCTGCCTGCCGTAATGCCGAGATAAGAAAGTATCTGTTCTGTATCCTTACAAGACTGCGACCTGTCATACTCCGGAAAATGCCTTGTCACACCACTTTGAATGACCGCCTTGTGGAACAGGCCGTCCGCTGCCGGCATCTGTAGCAGTGTGGCAACCTTCGCTCCTCCCCCTGACTGTCCAAAGACTGTGACATTGTCCGCATCCCCGCCAAAGGCAGAAATGTTGTCCTGAATCCAGGAAAGGGCTGCCACAATATCCGCCATTCCCACATTGCCAGAATTTTGATATTCCTTCCCATAACCTGACAGGTCAAGAAATCCCAGCACATTCAGGCGGTGGTTAAGGGTCACCACTACCACATCCCCCTGGCGGCTTAAGTTCTCTCCATCATATGCAAAATGTTCTATCCCTGAACCGGTTGCAAACCCGCCGCCATGCAGCCAGACCATAACCGGCCTTTTGGCATCCTTATCCAGACTCTGCGACCAAATATTTAAATACTGACAGTGTTCATCCTGGGGATAAAAATAATGAGGTACCGTATATTGATCATGAGGAATCGGCGTCATAATCTCTGGACAAACATGCCCATAAACGATTGCCTTCCTCACCCCTTCCCATGGTTCTACAGGCTCCGGCATATGAAACCGCTTCGCTCTGGCATAAGCAATCCCCCGAAAAACATAGGTTTGATCAGAAATAACGCCCTGGAGCTTCCCCTGCTTTGTATGCGCAATTGCCTGATCGTAATCACAAATTATCTGCTGTGTCAGTTTTCGTACAAACATACCCTTCCTTCCTATTCCAGTACCGCATCCGCCCTCCAGTACCCCTGCAAGAGGAATGAATTTCCGGCCGCTAAGTTATGCGTCCATAAATCATCCAGGTACTTCCAGGCGGATGCTATTTTATACTCGTGAACGCATTTAAATGCCGCTTTCTTCTCTGGATTGCCGATGCGTTCACTCATTATACTATGCAGACGGCAATCATTTGCGTTTGTGGGTATAAATTCAATTTTCTCCCGGGCACTTCAGTCCTGAGACTGCATTCCGATTTAAGTATTTCCCTAACGGACTATTCAATCTTCAGGAACACCTTTTTCTCCTGCATCCCAGCGGCAGTAAAAGTCACTGTCACGCTGCCGGGCGCATCCGCGCATATAACCGCCAGCAGGCGTCCGGCCAGCATCTTCCTCTGCGGACTGGAATAAAGGCTTAAATCCAACAGATCACCGCTGTCCATTCCCACCAGATGCGCAGGACCCTCTATTTCACACAACACCTCCGCCGAAGAATCCGGCACCGGATTTCCGTCCGCATCCTCTGCGGACAGCTCTATCTGGGCAAGCTGCCTCCTCTTTAATACCTCCCTGTCCGATTCCGCCGCCAATGCTGCCGGGGCTTTTGTGGTTTTCACCACTGCCACTGCTACCACTTCACCATTTTGATATCCTTCAGCCTTCAATTCTCCCGGTTCATAGGGCACATCCCAGACCAGATGCAGGTCATTGGTGGTAATTAACTTTCCCCAGTTGTCATTCCAGGCCTTCTTTGCTCCATACCGGGGACATTCATATCCCCTGGTTCCTACCAGCCTGCCATTGATATACAGATTCACTTTTTCGCAATTGGTATAGCA
This sequence comes from Acetatifactor sp., assembly GCA_029064505.1. Lineage (GTDB taxonomy): Bacteria > Bacillota > Clostridia > Lachnospirales > Lachnospiraceae > Acetatifactor. Next base: position 3,028 of record JAIEKC010000313.1, on the reverse strand, counting down.
TACCACCTGTTTGAATACACCTTCTTCCCCCGGCCAGTTCCAATGGGGCAGAAGATGGAGCGTAATTTCTTTGGTATTCCATATGGAACGGAAATAATAATAGGAATCCTTGGGAAATCCGGCTGTATCCAACGGCCCGAAAAACGCCCCCCGGGAAGGCCATCTGGTCTCCCCTAAATAATCCACTCCCGTCCACAGATAATCCCCGGCCACAAAGTCATGGCTTACCGTATATCGCCATAGCGCCTCGTGATTCACAGTGGCATTCACATAGGAGCCCCAAATGCTCTCACCTGAATAATCTCCTCTTCTTCCACCCACGGACGGATTTTCCGAGCCAATCATTCTGCGTTTCGGATATGCCGCCCTGTCTTCCTCATAGAAAGTTTCCGCACGTTCACGCCACCTGCCCACATAATTGTAGCCCACCACATCCAGTGCATTTTCAAATTCCCGCAAGGTTCTGTTTGATTCTATCGCTGCAATATTATCACAGGCAGAAGTCACCATCCGGGAAGAATCCTCCTTATGGCATATATCCTGTAAGAAATTCAGTATTTTAATGCCGTCCAGAGAAGACTGCTCCGGAATCTCATTGCCGATGCTCCACAGTATCACACTGGGATGATTATAATCCCGCCTCAGCATGGATGTCAGTTCTTCTTTGGCATACCGATTAAAGAACTGGCCGGAGCCATACGCCAAACCCTGCGAGTAATAGTTGTTATTCTTATGCTTGACCAGCATCCATTCATCAAAAATCTCATCCATCACAAGGAACCCCATTTCATCACAGAGTTCCAAAAATGCCGGATCCGGGGGGTTATGCGCACAGCGTATTCCATTGCATCCCATGTCTTTCAATGCCTGCAGACGCCTCTTCCATAACTCCCCATAACCCACCGCTCCCGTCATGCCGCAGTCATGGTGAAGGCACATCCCTTTTATCTTTACAGTCCGCCCGTTGAGCAGGAAACCTTTATCACAGTCAAATACAGCAGTCCGCACTCCGACACGGCAGCTGACCTCGTCAATGGGCACGTCATCCAACATCACCGTAGTCACAAGAGTATATAAATAAGGATCCTCGTCAGTCCATAGACGGGGCTTATTTACCACCGGACGCACCATACAGTCACTGGTTTCCCCCGGATTGACATACAGCGAAGTCCCGGCAGTGCATACCTGATTTTTCTCCTTATCATAAAGCGTATGAAGTACACCCACGCAGACCGGCCCATCCCCCTCGTTCTTTACCAAGGTACGGATCTGCAGGGATGCCTGGTTCTGTTCCGGATATATCCCATTGGTATCACATCTTACCCCCCAAATATCCACATGCACCCTGCCAGTACGAACCAGCCGGACATTCCTGGTAATGCCGGAACCGCTGTACCAGCGGCAGTTGGGCTGGCGGCTGTTATCCACCCGGACTGCCAAAACATTTTCCCCCTGCCTTACCTTCCCGGTCAGATCTATTGTGAAAGAGCCAAAGCCATACCCATGCCATCCCGCCTTTTCCCCATTTAAATAAACACAGGCATCCATATATACCCCTTCAAAATAAAGGAATACTTTCTCTTCTTCACACAGATCTGCCAGACTGAAGCGCTTACGGTACCACCCGATTCCCGCAGTTGCATAGCCTCCTCCTCCTCCGGTGGGCGCGTCCTGCGCCGGTTCATATTCTGTACTCCAGTCATGGGGCAGCATCAGAGTTTTCCACCCTGCATCAATATAATCCGGCTTTTCAACTCCTGTGCCATCACCTAAGCAGAAACGCCAGCCCTCATTAAAGTCCATTTCCCTTCTCATAGACACCTCCTGAAAATATGTCATACACACGTATACCGCAATGCGGCAGGCTCATATGCGCAATGCTTGCGGTAAATTTCATTGTGTATAATACAGGGCAGCCGACAACACGCCAGCCGCCCTATCAGATGCAAATCCTGTGTTACTGTCTGCCCGCACAGAACGCTTCATACTGCGCCTTACACTCTTCCATGATCTTATCGATCCCGGCTTCTTCCAGACGCTTTACCATCTCATTATACTTGGCCTCTGTGTCGCTGCCGAACAGACCCAGATTGAAGCTTTGATCATATTCCCCGACAATACCGTCGATGACGGCAAGCTCCGCTTCCACATTGGTCTTGTCAAAGGTAAAAGCGGATGCCAGAGGTGCGTACTCCTTGGAATCACAGATCTCGCCGAACTTATTCTGTCTGACATCCTCATTATAAAGCATGGGAGTATCCTTGCCTGTAATGCCCCATGCCCAGACACCCCAGTTATAATTTCCCGCATCAGGACCCTCCTGCCTGAAACCGTCTTCTGTCAGAATATAATGAGTGCCTTCAATACCGCCGACAACCAGATTGTTCACCTCCGGAAAGCCTTTCAGACAGTCCAGCACCAGGGCCGCCCTCTCCGGCACCTTGCTCTTTGCGGTAATCGCCACCGTGTCATCCGCATAGCTTCCTCTCATGGCCATTGCATTGGGCGTAACGTCAAAGATATCATAGGTGCCGATGCCGGATGCCTCCATATCCCGTCCTGCGGTAGGTGCAGACGCATTCCAGATCAGGCTGGCCGTCTTACCGCTCTTAAAATTATCCACCGCATCCGTAGTGTCATTGATCCGGTCAGGAGACCAGACCCCTGCCTGGGCCATCTCGGCCAGTTCCAGGTACAGCTTCAAGGTATCATCACAGATATACTTGTAAAACACATCCTTATCCCAGTCAGGCAGGTCTTCCTTACCATGCGTATAATACATGAAAGAAAAACCGCTCGCAAGAGGTTCCGCCCCAACATTCTGCCACCAGAGATGGTCTGAAAATTCATTGGAGCCCCTCTGCCCGTTTGCATAAATACCATTCTCCCTCTCATTCTGCGCCAGCGTGATCAGGGCGGTTTTCATGGAATCCCAGCTGTCAATCGTGGTAATACCATACTTTTCCAACAGATCCATCCGTACAGCGATCACATTATAGGTATTAAAGGATGAATTGTTCTTAGGTAC
>JAIEKC010000312.1:0-3277 GCA_029064505.1 Acetatifactor sp. | reverse complement strand
GAAGGCGGCAGCGCAGGCTCAGGCGGGAAGTTTTGCAAATCCGGTGAGGACGGTGGTGCTGATCGATGAGGAGAAACTGGAGAAGATGGCTGAGGATGAAACCTTCCGCGCGAAGTATGAAGGGATTATCCGCGGTGCGGCAACCCAGTTGAACCAGCTGGCGAAGAGCGTCGGATCCAACAGCAGTGTCAGGGGTTTCGGCATGCAGGTAAATGATAACGGCACCACCTCTTTCTTCGCGGTGGTGGATAAGTCTCTGGCGGCTCAGAGAGAGCGTATGGAGAAGAAATCTGCGGAAAAGAAAGAGAACGCTAAAAAAGAGGCGAAGAAGACCGAGAAGAAAAAGCAGGCGGAAGCTCTGGAAGAGCGCAGGAAAGCGGACAAAGCGGATGATCTTGTGACAGTTACCGCCTCGTCCATCGACGAGCTGAAGAAGAAAGTGGACAATGTCCTCTATGCCGCATGGAGCGACTATGCGAGAACCGACGAAGAGAGAATGTGGGGACAGAACATCGATTTCAGGCTGTAGTCAGGAAATCGTGGTGCAGGCGATATTGCCGTTAAAAGAAAGCAGTGTGGGGACAGCTGATTTGCTGTTGCTCACACTGCTTTGATTATCCGGACATATCCGAAGGATCTGTTTCCTGTGAACTGTTTCAGATTTTAAACTGCCCGCACGGGCTATGCGGAACCGCTCTGTGACGGCTGTGGCAGACGATCCGGTGATCCGTACCGCTGCGATTTCGGCCTGCGGGGATGCCTGTGATCGAGCTGCTCACGAAGGATTCTTACTGCTGCTCTGCCAGAAGCTTTATCAGCGCTTCATGGATAGTCTTCAATTCCCCGTTCAGTACGCTGAGTCTGTCCGTATCAACCTCTGAGAACTGCGTCTTGCCGCGGAAGAGTTCTACGATATCGGAAGCATGCTGGGCGATCGGATTCAATCCCAGATTTGCCGCCACACCTTTCAGGGTGTGGGCGCTTTTGAAAGCTTCCTCCACATTTTGCTCTGAGATATACTGCTGAATATTGGCAACACTCTGATCTGTCTGAAATTTGCTCAGGAATTTGAGGTACAGCTCTTCCTTTCCCATAAAGCGGCTGACGGTGTTGTTCACATCCATCCCCATTTCCTCAAGGGTTGCTTTAAAGTTTGCGTCCATATTTATCCTCCTACAATACCGACTGAATTTTTGCAACTGTATGTACTGTCTTACTATTATATTCCTTTTTCGCAGGCTTGTCTAATACAAATAGTGCTTTTTTTGCGGACTTTGACTTTACGGTAATTATTTCATGGGGAAACGGAGGTATTTTCACAGGAAAAAATGGGCGATTCGTATTGACAATTGCAGAAATAAATAATATTCTATAAATGATGTTTTGGCGTAGGGAAGCTATGATAAAGAAGCCGTTACGATAAAGAGAACCGGAACAAAACCGGTTTCGGATTATGCAGGACCGGAACTGAGATGGAGGAGAAGATGGATAAAGAGAGAATCTTGATTGTGGATGATGAGGAGGTCAACCGAACAATATTGGAGGTAATGTTCGGGGAGAAGTACGATATTGTTCAGGGAGAGAACGGACAGGATGCAGTGGATGAGCTGGAGAAGAATCCTGATTTTGTACTGGTTCTTTTGGATATTATCATGCCGGTCATGGATGGTTTCGCTGTGCTGGAGTATATGAAGCAGAAGGATCTGATCGACCGTATCCCGGTCATCCTTATCACCAGCGAGACGGTCAGAGACAGTGAGGATAAAGCATATAAATACGGAATAGCGGATGTGATACATAAACCTTTCTACCCCGATATTGTAAAGAGAAGATCGAAGAATCTGATCGAACTGTATCAGAACAAGGCGAATATGGAGAGACGCCTTAAGGAGCAGGAACAGGCCATTCTGGCACAGCAGAAGAAGATTCGGGAGAACAACGAATTCATGATAGAGGCTCTCAGCTCCGTGGTGGAATTCCGAAGCTCCGAGTCGGGAGATCATGTGCGCCGTATCAAGTATTTCACCAGAGTCCTTCTGAAATATCTGGCAAAGTATTTCCCCGAGTATGGGATCACTCCTGTGCAGATCGAAGAGATTACGAAAGCGTCAACGCTTCATGATATCGGTAAGATCGGAATCCCGGATGCCATACTGATGAAGCCGGGCAGGCTTACACAGGAAGAGTTTGAAATTATGAAGACCCACACGACCATAGGCTGCGATATGCTTGAGACATTTAAGAAGGGTGTGGAGGATGAATTTTACAGGTACTGTTATGAGATCTGCCGTTATCATCATGAGAGATGGGATGGCAATGGCTATCCTGATCACTTGAAAGGTGATGAGATCCCCATCAGTGCGCAGATCGTATCCATTGCGGATGTCTATGACGCGCTGATCAGCGTCAGGGTGTACAAGGGTGCTTTCTCCCATGCCGAGGCATATGAAATGATTCAGAACGGTGAGTGCGGTCAGTTTTCACCGGTTATAATGGAATGCTTCCAGCTCGCTAAGCATGACTTCTATGATATGGTGGAAGTAAATAAGATCTTCAGTTTTGTATAAGTAAAAACAGACAGCGGGATGATGGGACAATTTGTACTGAAATCTCGCTGCCTGTCTTCTTGTGTTCTTTTTATCGGATCATGGGATCCGAGAGCTTTATGGTCAGGAATATTGAAGGGATGCCTGCTGAAGCAGGCGGGGAGTGTGGTTATGAAGCAGGACGGGATGGAGTTGCTGCCTGTTGAGAACAGCCTGGAAATGATCTTCTTATTTGACAGGAAGGGGTTCATTTTCTATGCGAATGCTGCCGCGAGAGACAGGCTGGAATACGGCAATGAGATGTGTGGTAATCACATCAACAGCATCTTTCCAAATGAATTTAAACAGACAGAAGAAGGTTTTTCCACGGAATATGTCTTTGGCACTCAGATACACAATCTGACCGCCTACCGGAAAAATCTTACCTGCTTTCCCGTGGAAGCGAGGATAGCATGGCAGGAAGAATGTGCCGGATATCTGTGTATGGCGAACGACATTCTGGAAAAGGAACATCTGAGCCAGGAGATAGAGCGCGTAAAGCGGGAGGCGGAGCAGGCGCTTCAGGTAAGGTCTGAATTTGTGGCAAATGTGACCCATGAGCTCAGGACTCCTGTGAACGGAATTCTGGGAAATGTCATGGAGCTTGTAGAGAAAGAAGAGGATGAACATAAGAAAAAGACTCTGCAGCTGATCGAACGGTGCTGCGGGGATATGAACAGGCTGATCAATAA
>JAIEKC010000311.1:0-2147 GCA_029064505.1 Acetatifactor sp. | reverse complement strand
ATGTGGGGGACAATGAGCAGAGCGATGTGAAAATGGCGGGGAAATGCGGCTTTTCCGTCTTATATTATCCGAATGTCAATAAACAGTCGCAGGCTTTCCGTCCTTACGATATGTCGCCTGTCATCGGCGGGGCGTACAGAGGCATAGTAAATAATCGTCTGTACCGGGGTGACAATGCTTATTCCGCAGAATATGAATATGGTTTTATCTACGGCGGGCTCTTTGTTCTGGGCTATTGCCGGTTTATCCGCGAATACTGCCACAGTCACGGAGTGGAGAAACTGCTGTTTCTGTCCCGCGACGGGGATATTCTGAAGGAGGTTTACGACAGGCTCTACCCGGAAGACAACACATCCTATGTTTACTGGTCCCGCAGCGCCGCCACAAAACTGATGGCGGAATCCGACCGCTATGATTATTTCCGCAGATATCTTTACCACAAGATCAATCAGGGCGTTACCATTGGGGCGGCTTTGGGTGCCATGGGACTGGAGAGGCTGTCAGAGATCCTGAATGATCACGCCGGGGAAAGCTTACATTTGTCCGCCGAATTGACGGACAGAAATGCAGATGCGCTGAAAGAGTTTATTCTGGCTCATTATGCGGAAGTATGCGCTGTTTATCGGGAAGAGCAGAGGGCCGCGCGGGCATATTATGAGAAAGAGTTGGCAGGAATCGGGCATGCCGCAGCCGTCGATATCGGATGGGCGGGCAGCGGAGCCATATCCCTGTCTTTCCTTGTGGAAAGGGTATGGGAGCTGCCATGTAAGATCACAGGGATCATAGCGGGCACCAACACCATACATAACAGGGAGCCGGATGCCGGAGAAATGTTCCTGCAGAATGGCCGGCTGGTTTCCTACCTGTTTTCACAGTCGCATAACAGGGATGTGATGAAAAAGCACGATCCTGACAGGGACTATAACGTATATTGGGAACTTTTATTGTCTTCGCCGAAAAGAAAGTTTCTCGGTTTCGGTTTTAATGAGGGAGAGTCTGCCGGCATTTACTCGGAGGACGGCAGAGAGGTAAGATTGCTGTTCGGAAAACAGGATGCCAATCAGGAAGGGATTCTGGAGATCCGGAAGGGGATTCTGGATTTTGTCTCGGATTACGTAAAGTGCTTTAAAGAAGAACCATCTCTGTTCCGCATCAGCGGAAGGGATGCCTGTGCACCCATGCTTTTGGCTGCCGGACACAATGAAAAATATTTGAAGGCGATGGCGGCATGCTTTGCATTGGAGAAGGGGATCTGAAACCACGGACCGTCGGGTTCTTTTTGTGATACAAGATTGATACATCTCTGGTACAAAATAGATCATGCGGTTTCCGCTATAAATGTACGGAAGGAATGAAGCAATATGTTAAAGATTTTGATTGCAGAGGATGAGGAGCCTATTGCAAATCTGATCAGAATGAATTTAAGAAGGGCCGGGTATAACTGCATCTGGGCGGCAGATGGGGAAACGGCCGCTGACTATATGGAAAAGGAAAAGCCCGATCTGGTGCTGCTGGACGTGATGCTTCCGGGAATCAACGGTTATGAACTGATGGATTATGCAAGGACGCTGGAACTTCCAGTCATTTTCCTGACAGCTCTGGGAACCACGGAGAATAAGGTAAAGGGCTTGAAGATGGGGGCTGACGACTATCTGACCAAGCCCTTTGAGATCGTGGAGCTGCTTGCCAGGGTGGAGGCGGTTCTTCGCAGATATCACAAGACAGAGAGCGTACTGGAGATCTTTGACATTGTCATCGATACCGCTTCCAGAGCCGTCACCAGAAACGGAGAACAGATTGCCCTCACCATGAAGGAGTTTGACCTGTTGCTGTTGCTTGCCAGAAACCGGAATATTGCATTGTACCGCGAGACAATCTACGAGACGGTCTGGGGAGGAGAATACATGGGCCAGAGCAGGACTGTGGATCTGCATATCCAGAGACTGAAGAAAAAGTTAAACTGGGACAATGAAATTTCTGCAGTGTATAAGGTAGGCTATCGCCTGGAGGCCGAATGAGATTTTCAGATAAGCTGTTTCTTGCCACAACTGCATTATTGACTGTTATTTTTATGTTCTTCGGCAGCTGGATGCTTTCCTCCAATTTTTCGCATCTTCTGGATAAGGAGATAGAGAGGGGCAACAGCG
>JAIEKC010000310.1:0-2571 GCA_029064505.1 Acetatifactor sp. | reverse complement strand
GGACAGCTACAATACCTTTTATCAGGGGCTGCTGACCTACACCGCAGGGGTTGCCGGCGCTAAGAACGGCTGTGACCGGCTGGTGGAAGGAACCGTTCAGCTGAGGAATGGCGCATTACAGCTTCTTGGCGGCGCCAACGAGCTCTACATTGGCACGGAAGAGCTGTACGACGGCGTGGGAACCCTGAATGAGGGCAGCGATGCCCTGACAGACGGCGTGAGACAGCTCCGGGACGGCGCGAAGGAGATGAAAGACGGCCTGGTAAAGTTTGATGAGGAAGGCATCCGTAAAATAACAGAGGCCTTTGACGAGGAGGATATGGATATCCTGATCGACCGCCTGAAAGCCATTGTCAATGTCTCCAAAGATTACCGCTCCTATGCGGGTATCGCGGACGATATGGAAGGCAATGTAAAGTTCGTCTTTAAGATAGACGGGATAAATTAGGGGTATTTTCACCTAAATACTGGACCGCGATCCGGTTTTCCGGTTTCGTATCAAAGAGATACAGGATGATCACGAAAAAGTATTCCAGAGGTTTCATCAGCAGATAAACCAGATCGGCGGTCCGGCGGTTCCTGATATGTCCGGCGATGGGATATCCGTATTTATCGTAAAAATGGCGCACTCTCCTGTGCACTCCCGGCAGCCGTTCCGCCAGAAGTTCTTCAAAGGCATTGGCAACCAGAAGCTGCCGGTTCACCACAATCCGGTGTCCGTGCCGTTCACCCATGCGGAGGGGTTTTACCAGCTTTGGATGCCCGCCTGCGGCTACGGTGCACAGGTAGTGCTCGTCGTATGTGATATTGGGCGGAGACTTCTGTAGTGACAGGGTCCAGTCGCCGGTCTGGGTGAAAGCCTGTATCAGGCTGTCAGGCTTCTGGCCAAACAGGAACAGAATGGCTGTCAGGATGCCCAGAAGAGGCCACATGAGCAGAAACGCCGCCAAAGGCAGTCGGCGGAACCGCTCATGCTGTATGCAGACCTGCCGCACGGTCTTTCCGAAGACCAGGAGCAGATTGAACGCATAGAGCGACAGCAGGATTTCGAATCGCATCAGTTGGATGCAGAACAGAAAGCTCAGACCGATTCCCAGGTACATGGCAGCCATCGCCAGGGCGCAGAGAAGGGGAGGCTGCTTCCGGAGAGGGAGGTAGCGAAGGATCAGGTATCCCAGAAATGCCACCGCTCCGATCGTCACAACAGTGGGGAGCGTCCACGTGGCAACGGGTGTGTGGAGCTCATCATTGTGCAGGACTACCGGCCAGTCAGCCAGACGGATACCGGACATACTGATATCCTCCATGGCCAGATGGCATAAGACACAGAAAGCTCCCCAGAGAATGGTGATAACATCCGTGATACGCGCCGTCCGAAGGCGCTCCGACTGGTAGCTGAGACGACAGAGCTGCCAGAGGTTCTGAAATGTGAGCACGAACGGGTAGATGAGGAATAATCCCAGAATGCCTCCTGCTGAACATAGGAACGGCAAGGAAATGTCGGTGAGTGATCCCCAATTATGAATATTTTTGGGGCAATGTTTATATTTTCCGCAATTTCGCGTATTTCCGCGCATATGTGATCAGAAGTTGCCTTATATGTCCTTCTGTGTTAGTATTTTATCATAGATTAGGTGATTTGGGAATTGCTGCCCGACGGTGTCCTCCAAATATGACGGGCAGTTCATTCTATCAAGCCGGAGGCGGCATGGAGGTGTAAAGATGGAAACATTTGGTACTGTTCTGTCTAAAAGGGCTCTGAAAATTCTAAGGCAGCATGAGCATGATGACAGATCGGTTTCCTGTGTCAGATCATTCTTATATGATATGCTGGAACCTACACCGGACCGTGGAGATCTGATGTACCGATATGAGCATTCGGTCAGAACAGCAGAAAATGCGGCAGTCATTGCAGAGGCGGAAGGTCTTTCGAAGGAGGATCTGATCATTGCATGTCTTTTACATGACGTGAGATATAGAGAATGTCAGGATGATTTTATAAGGCATCCATTTTATAGTGCGGATATTTCAAAGCATTATCTGGAAATTACAGGATATCCTCCGGAGTCTGTACAGGACATGGTAAGGGGAATAGCCTTACATAATCTGACGGATAAGTTACCTGAGGATCTGACAGTGTTCCAAATGTCGGTAAGAGATTGTGATGACATTGATCGATTTGATATGATAAGAACCTCTATGCTTCTGGGAAATTGTGTAAGCAGAAAGGCAAATAAGGAAATCATAGTATCTTGTAATCATGCTATTGATGAAGCAAATTGGATCATGTCTTTGTAGAGAGGAACCAGGACGGCACAAAATATGATAAACGAAAACTGTCGGAAGAGAATAGCTCTTTTGCAGGATATTCTGGCACAGGCTAATAAAGGATTTCCGCGTGATCATGATTCAGAGATGGAAATGAAGAAGGGATAAAGGGAGGTAAATTCAGAGAGATGGGATCCGGATGCAGGAAAATGCGGTACAAAAGACAGGCGGTTAGGAAGGCCGCACAGATCCCGGCATTCTGCATGGCAGCGTCTCTGCTTGTGACGACTGCCTGTGGCAGGG
>JAIEKC010000031.1:0-3291 GCA_029064505.1 Acetatifactor sp. | reverse complement strand
ATTTTAGACATATTTACATTAACAAGAAATTCACATTCAAAATGAAATCTTTTTGCAGATTTATTAATTATTTCATCCAGAAACGCCTGCGTCTTTGACTCACTTAAATAATTATCATTGATCACAAGATCCTGAAATATCTTGACCGCCGTCACGACCGCGGATTTTCCGGAACCGTTTTCCCCATAGATCGCTTTAATCCTATATTTATCCGGATCAAAATCTTTGTCAACTGTTTTCTTGTAAAAGTCAAGCCGGATTTTCTTTTTAATGCTCTTTATACCAGAAATACTCATATTTAATAAATAAAATACATTTTCCATTTTCATTATATTCTTTCCCTTAGAAAAAGCAATGACAAAATTTAATATGTTTAGATCATATAGCTTCTTTTAACATAAAATATAGTTATTCTGCTATTACTGCTATCCTCCTGAACAAAAACCAAACAGGATTCCCGGCATCCTGCGTCTTTATTTTCTGCAAGAGTTTCAGTCCGTCGGCGTCCGGCAGACTGATATCCAGAAATACCGCATAGGGTGATCTCTTTTCCAATACATCTTCCAGCTGCCTTCCGTTTTCCGCCAGTACAATTTTGGAATAACCCTCTTTAGCAATGATACTGCGCAGCGGATCCCATCAATACATTTTCTAAAAATTCAACTTTGGTTCAATTTTACATACTTTTGACTCCATATATGAAATGTAATATAATATCCGAAAAAGGCAGAGTTAAGTACCCGGAGAAACAGCCGCCGTGCCTGCACATGCAGATGCTTCTTCGAGGATCTGACGGGCGAAGCGAACCGGAAAAATCTAAGATTTTTCCAGTATCTTCCCAAATAGTAAGAAACCGCAGAATAGGAGAAGAAAATGATTCAATACAGAAATATACATCCCGATGAATTATGCCGGGATCTATTCAAAGACTTTATACGCCATCAGAATGTCACGAAATGCTGGCGCAGGGAAAACAATGAATGGGTGATCCGGGATGATCCCTTTGTTGACGACTGGTCGGAGGACGATTACCGGACCCTGATCTCCTGCTTAAAGAATACCCTTGCCACAGGCGGCTTTGTGCATGCAGCTTTTGACCAGGGGCGGTTAAAGGGCTTTGTTTCGGTGGAATCCGGCTTATTTGGCGGCGAACAGAAATATCTCGACCTCTCCAGCATCCATATCTCCGAGGATATGCGGAATAAGGGGATGGGAACAGCGCTCTTTCTCGCAGCCAAAGAATGGGCCAGGAATAACGGAGCCAAAAAACTGTATATTTCCGCCCATTCCGCCGTGGAAAGCCAGGCCTTTTATCAGAAAATGGGATGTGTTGAGGCTGAAGTATATCACAAAAAGCATGTGGAAACCGAACCCTACGACTGTCAGCTGGAATGTGCGCTATAACTCAATGCCCTCCGAAAATATCGTTTTGGTTATGTTTACGGGCAGGAAATAAAATGGAGATGATTTAATCTATGCAGACTACTGATTTTTCCAGAGGAAAGGTCTGGCAGAATATTATTGCACAGTCCATCCCGCTGATACTGGCGCAGCTGGTACAGCTCTTATATAATGTGGTGGATCGTATCTATATCGGACATCTGCCGGGGGCGGACAGCACAGCGCTTACGGGCATTGGTCTGGTATTTCCGCTGACCACCCTGATCGCGGCTTTCACCTTTCTTTTCGGCACAGGAGGCACACCGCTGTTCTCAATTGCCAGAGGCGCCGGCGAGGAAAGACGGGCAGAGAAAATATTAGGCAACACCTTTTCCCTCCTTCTGGGCACATCCATTGTGCTGTTTTTCTTTTGTTACATACTGCGAAAGCCGATCCTCTTTCTGTTCGGCGCCAGCGATGATTCTTATCTGTATGCCGACGCGTATCTGAAAATATATCTGTTGGGAACTTCCTTTACCATGCTGTCCACAGGGCTGAACGGATTCATCAATGCCCAGGGATTTCCCCGAATGGGAATGCTGACCACGCTGTTGGGAGCAGTTTTAAATCTGGTTCTGGATCCAATATTTATCTTTGGATTACATATGGGTGTCAGCGGCGCTGCTCTGGCAACGGTACTGAGCCAGTTCGTCTCCTGTGCGTGGGTACTGAAATTTTTAACCGGAAAGAGGGCTCTGCTTCGCATTAACAGAGATAATCTGCGGATAGAGTGGAAGCTGGCAGGAGAGATCATGGCACTGGGACTCTCCGGCTTCATCATGCAGGGAACCAACTGCCTGGTGCAGGTAATATGTAACGCCACATTGAAGATTTACGGCGGTGACCTGTATGTAGGTATCATGACAGTGATCAATTCCGTCAGAGAAATCCTTTCCCTTCCGGTCAGCGGCCTTACCAGCGGCGCACAGCCTGTACTGGGATATGATTATGGTGCAAAGCAGTACGGCAAAGTCCGACAGGGAATTCGATTTACCGCAGCACTGGGAATCCTTTACACTCTGTCAGCATGGGTGCTAGTGCTTTTAAGCCCTCATCTGCTGTTGTCCATATTTACCGAGGATACCACAATGATCATGGCTGGAATTGGAGCCCTCCGGTTGTACTTTTTCGGCTTTTTCTTCATGGCCTTTCAATTTACAGGGCAATCCGCGTTCACAGCGTTGGGATATTCCCGCCACGCAATCTTTTTCTCCCTGCTGCGCAAAGCGATGATCGTAGCGCCTTTGACCGTGCTGCTGCCCAGACTGGGGTTTGGCGTCAATGGGGTATTTCTTGCGGAGCCTGTCTCCAACGCTATCGGAGGACTGGCCTGTTTCGTGACGATGTATTTTTCGCTGTATCGGAGATTAAAGGGCATGGAGGCAGACAGCAGAAATCATAATGTATATGAGGAAATTTAAGAAGATCCAAAAATTTCTCAAAAAAATCCAAAATGTGAAAGGATTCTGTCACACCAGGCGTATTACTTATAAAGAGCCTGATCATTTGAAGAGATTCCAGTAGACTATTTGACAAAATGGAGGTAGCATTATGAAGAAAAATTTCACAAAGGTTTTATTGCTGATGTCAGCCATGGTTATTTTTGCGGGAACCATATCAAACACGGCGCATGCTCAATCCGGACACCACGGAAGGGGAAAACTGGTAGCCGTGCGGCATGCGTCCTGCTATCAGAACGGGATCTGTGCCCAGGATGGAAGCTGTGATGTAAACGGAGTATGCCTGAACGGCGGATACTGTTTCGGCAAGACCTGCACCCACAGCTCAAGCTGTACAGTCCACAACGGCAGCTGTGCCGACAACAACTGCACTCACGACTCCAACTGCTCC
>JAIEKC010000309.1:0-8401 GCA_029064505.1 Acetatifactor sp. | reverse complement strand
ACACTTTATTTATGTGATGAGCCTTTACAATATCTTTTGGGAAAACGGGCTTATCTCATGGCACAATATAAAGAAGATTACAAAACTGCTTATGAATTATCAATAAAGGCTCTTGGTATCACAAAAGCTTTCCATAACATTGATGAAGTTTTGAATTATCACTTATATGCGTTGGAAGAACTGTGGGCACTTTTCAATATTGCGTTTATCCTGCAAAGAGCTCCACACCTTAATAAATTAACACCCATTCAGTTATATACGCATATTTTGAATTACTTACACCGAGGAATTTTAAATTATGATATGATACGTCAAATCTATCCTCTTACCTGCTCATATTTGGCAGATTGTTACAGCAGTCAAAATGAACAGGAAAAGGCTGATTATTATATAGGCAAAGGGCTTGATTTTTTCAGTAATAATTATGCTCTTTCCCTTAACTTCTTAAATAATCTTGAAAATAAGATAAAACGCCAAAATCTCACTGATTCATAAGATTAAGAAGTTCTAAGGAAAGAGCCGAACGTGGGTTGAATAAGGGGCAATCTTTTCTGTCCCCGGAGCGTGTTCGCAGGAGATAACCCTATCTTCCCTCCGCCACCTTCGCAGGATACCATTTTTGAAACCACGCGGTAAAAATCCCCATAAAAACAGGCAGCACAGAATTGATGATTCCCACGAAACCGCTTGCGGAAGTCCGCATCAGAAACCAGGTGAAAACAGACGTAACCAAATAGAGGATGCCCCAGAGCATTGTCAGAATCCGATTCGTCTTCAGAAAAAGAGGGTTTTGCAATGCATCCTCCCCGCCATAGCTGTTCATGGAATAATTTGCCGTCAGAGGCACTTTCCCGGAACATGAACCGAGCCACATGGCGCCAAAGGAAAGATAGGCCAGCGGCAGCATCCATTTTTCGGAGGCGCCTGCCAGCATGACCACGGAGATACCCGTTACAAAAACACCGGTCAGCACATCATACACCGTCTTCTTATTTCGATAAAAGATGAGAGGTATCAGCGCGCATACACTGATGCTGATCAGACACCCGATCTGTTTATGGATCGCAGGCGCCACCCACAGGACGATCCATGGGATCAGCATAATGTTCATATTGGTGTTTTTCGGAACCGGTGCCGTTTTTGCCTGTTCCGTCTGTGGCCGTGAGCCGCCAAAATAGACATCCCATTTCAGCATCAGGGTAAAATCGCCTTTCACCCGGTAAAGCCCCTGCATCATGGCCTCGTCGCCCCGGATCTCACCCGCCGCAATGGATCGCCACACAGTAACCGGCGTTTCTATTCTTGTGTCAGCCGTCAGAGATCCGTCAGTATAAACATGGCTTCCGTCCTTTCCCAAAAGGATCTGATAGCTTTCCTCCACATCCGTGTAGTGCATTTCCAGTACGATATCCTTTCCGGGATAGTTCTCCTTACGGTAAAATGCCGCCATCTGTCTGGTAAAAGTCAGCGTGTCCGATTCCTTTTTTGCGGCAGCATTTTCTCCGCCCGTCCCGGCAGGTTCCTTAGCAATGCCCCAGCTTGCATCCGCGCAGGCTTCAAAGGTTTCCCGCGGCATCAGAAGCTCCTCAAGCTGCTTCCGTGTTCCGGCGGAAATACCGCCTTTTATGTACTCACGCCCCGCCTGTCTCACATGGGAGAGATATTCGCCGGTACGCGCGGACATTTCGGGAATGCGGAACAGCTCTCCCTGACCGCAGAAAACGGTCTCGTAATTCCCCCGCCCGCAGAGATGATCAAAAAGGCTGTACACACCGTCATAATTTCCTTCGGCGGTATAAAAGCCGCATGTGGATATCACCACCGTCCTCTTCCCGCTCATATCATACCGGTAAGGATGATTCCCGTTTCCTACCTGTCCCTCCCTTTCCTCCATAAAGGGGAGCAGCATGGGAAGCTGTCGGTCGATCAGATTTTTCAGAGAACCGGGCACCGTAAAATAATACAGCGGAAAGCTCCATATGGTGATATCGGCCCACAGCAGATCCTGAATGACCTGTCCCATATCATCCTGTATGCAGCACTGCCCGGGGGTGCGCTTCCAACAGGAAAAGCAGCCAAGACAGGGCTTAATATCCGTGTGGCCGACAGAGATCTCTCTGGTCTGTACATCCGGAAGCTCCTGTTTCACGCCCTCCAGAAATGCGGTTGTAAGACAATAGGTATTACTCTTTGCACCTTTAGGACTTCCGTTAATGACTAAAATATTCATGGCTCTATTTCCCCTCCAATCGCCGGATGCAGTCCTGGGCCCATTCGATCTGCATCTTTGTGCACCGCCGCCCGTATTCCGCCGTCATCTGCCAGTAGAGTTTCTGATCCTGCTGCCCGATCATATCGCCGTAGGCATCTATATATTGCGGGACAGGCTCCAGACTTTTCAGGAACTGCTCGCAGCGTTCCTTCACCTTTTCAAAATATCGGATGTTTTCCCCGGCGCTTCTTTCCCCAAGGAAAAAGACTTTCATTAAGATCGGCGTATTGATCCTGAGCCCCAGATCATCATTTCCCAGCCAACGCAGCAGTTCCTCCCGTCCTGTTTCCGTGATGGAATAAACATTCTTGTCCGGCTTACCGCTCTGGGGAACCACCGTTTTGCGAACCAGCTCCTTTTGCTCCAGTCCCTGCAGCTCCCTGTAGATCTGGCTGGTTTTCGCGTCCCAGAAATAATTCAGGGAATCCCGAAATACTCCCATGATCTCATATCCGGTCATCTCCTGATAGTTGAGCAGGCCTAAAATCCCGTGCTTCAGCATACTGTGTACCCTCCCGTCATTAGAATCACTCCTTGAAATCTCCCTGTAACGTGTTTGAAAATCATTCCCGCCAATTCAGTGGCAAAGAGATTCCAGGGATCACTGTTATGTTCTGCATTCTTATCATATTCCACAAGTGGAATATTGTCAATAGGGAAGCAATACAAAAGGACTGCATCTCTGCAATCCCTTTTCCGTGTGTCCCTGCCCGTATTTTATTTTCATATGCCTGTTGACCGGCTCACCATATCCACAAGCATCTGCGTCACTTTATCAGTACCCGCAGCGGAAAATCCATGTCCCTCACCGGCAAATATCTCCAGATGTGAATCCCGATAGATCTCCCGGGCTCTCACACTATATTCAACAGGCACTGTGTCATCCCTGTCACCGTGCATTAGGAGCACAATCCCGGAATAGTTTCCTATATTGGCGAATATCTCAAGATCATGCAGCGCTTCAAAAAAGCATTTCCCCAGCGGGACTCCCCACACATCATGCCTCTGTGGGATATCATCTATGCCCGGAAAACGTTCCTTCCAGTTATCTGCCACACAAAATGCAGGATAAAGCAGGATCATGCCCCTTATATCGTCCTCACGTTCCTCCGCAGCCAAAGCCGATACCAGGCCTCCCATGCTGGCTCCGAACAGAAAAATGTTATTGCTGTCAACATCCTGCCATGTCTTTACCGTGTCTAATACGGAAAGCAGATCTTCCTTTTCCGTATAAACAGTCATCTCATAAGTATGCATATCACTTTTTGAAGTTAATGCTCCGCCGCAGAAATCAAATGTAAAAGCTCCGATCCCATTTTCCGCCAGTACTTCCGCCTGCATCCTGAAATCGTCGCCGCTCCCGTTAAAACCGTGGCTGAAAACCACAAAGGGACATGTCCTCTTTTCCGGAAAAAATGCTCTTCCCGCTATATTTCTTCCATGGTGGTTTATTGTAATATTTTGTTCCCTCATTCGTCTCCTCACAGATTACAGTATCTATTCTTTCCCGCATCCGATCAGCACTTCCCTGCCCGAAAACGCAAAGCCATACTTCCGTATCCGTTTCTCCGGTATTCCCTTTGCACGGAGCACTGCCGCATACTGCTTCTCCTCAATCTGCTTCAAAGCGGCTTTCACGGCATCTTCCAGCGTTTCGCCCCTTCGCGTATGAACCGCCTTGAATTCTATCACAAAGGCGTCCATGCCTTTGGCGTCCATGCCTTTCTCTCTGGGTTCCAGCATAATATCATACCGGCCATAGCCGCTTTCTCTGTTGGAGGTGATCACATAACGATCCTGCAGTTCCACCATCATGCCCAATACGAATCCATGATAAAACCGTTCCGGCTGCGCTTTTTCAGAAGGCTTCCTTCCCGTGTCGAAGCTGCTGAACAGCTCACAGGAAATGTCATTCATATAATCATTCATGGCCTCCAGGTCATTGGACAGCAGAGCCCGGAGAAATGCGCTGTTTGCTTCACGGCACTTTCCGAACCATCCGCCGATCATCTGCTCAAACATCATCTGAACCTCCATATTTGTAAGCTTCAGATCATATTCCGCTTTCCGGATCGCAGTGTTAAATTCATAATCCACCACTTTCAGATACCCGCTTGCCAGCAGCAGGCTCCACACAGCATCATCCCCCTGGTCCAACTGGCTGAATGCAACCTGCTCATCCAGTACGGCGTGAAAGGTTTCCCCATAGAGCAGTTTCTCCATGGTCATCTTAATTCCCGGGCTTCCCTCCCTGATCAGCTTCCCCACCAGGCTGTTAGAACTGGAATTTGCCCAGTAGGCTCCTGCCTTTTGTTTATCCAGATAATTAATGACAGACCATGGATTATAAATATCCGTACGCTTTCCAAAGGTAAAACCATCGTACCATTTTTTTACTTCACCCTTTCTTTCCTGAAGGCCAAATTCCCCTAACGCCGTAACTACTTCTTCCTCCGTAAAACCAAAGCTGTCTTCATATTTCTCAGAAGTAACCGTCACTACCTCCAGATTATTCAGGTCGGAAAAAACAGATTCCTTACTGACCCTGGTGATACCTGTCATAATAGCACGCTCCAGATACGGATTAGTCTTAAAGGCAGCATTTAACAGACTTCTGATAAAGGCTGCCATCTCCTCCCAGTATCCGTTTATATATGCCTCCTGCATGGGAGTGTCATATTCGTCCAGAAGAATAATGACTTTCTTCCCATAATATTTATAGAGATACTCCGTCAGAGCGTTCAGGCTGTCTGTGGCAACATATTCTTCCATGTCTGCCGATATCTTCCGGATAAAGTCCACTTCCTTCCTGTTCAGTTTTCCGCTCTCTTCCAGAAAATCATACTGATTATACAGACTTGTGATGATCTGGCAGATCTTCTTTCTGGTATTGATGTATGAGGTCTCCTTAACTTTGGCAAAGCTGAGTGAGATCACAGGATAAGTTCCCTGGAGCTTCCGGTACTTCTCTTCTTTCCATATATCCAGCCCCTCAAACAAGTCACTTCTGCCATCATGATCAACATCAAAGAATTTCTCCGTCATGCTCATGGTCAGCGTCTTTCCGAACCTTCTGGGCCGGTCGATCAGCGTCACGCTGTCGCCCTGCTCCCACCATTCCCGGATAAATCGGGTCTTATCAATGTAGAAATAGCCTTCCCGTCTGATGACCTCAAAGTCCTGACACCCAATACCCACTGTCCTTGGCATCCCTGCTCTCCTTTCTTCCACCGCCGCCTGCTTTTTCTCCAGTATAACTCATTGCTCTCCCTATTACAACAATGAGTGTATACGGAATAACGTATTCAAAAAGATACAGTACAGACATTTTATGACCATAACGAAAAGTATGACATCGTACCGCTACGTATGGAAATTTGCCAGAAATTGAGCTATAATTTTGTTGTTGGGAAGAATGCCTGACAGGGTGAAATTTATAAATTTGTAAAGGAGAGCAGATATGAATACGAAATGGAATACAAATTTTTTGAAATGGACAAGAGAACCCGAAAAATATACCATAACGGAGAACAGGATAGAAATCATTACACAGCCTCATACCGATTTATGGCAAAGAACTTATTACCATTTCCGCAACGATAATGCCCCTGTACTGCAGATGGAAACCGATGAAAAATATTTTTCTTTTGTGGTCAGGACAGATTTTGAAAGTAAACATCGTTATGACCAGTGCGGCATTGTGATGTATTTGGGCAGCGAGGACTGGCTGAAAGCTTCCGTAGAATATGAAAATGAAGAAATCCAGCGTTTAGGCACTGTGGTAACCAATAATGGATATTCGGATTGGTCTTCAACAGATATAAATGCCTCGATCAAATCTATGTGGTTTCGCCTTAGCCGCAGGGAGAATGATTTTTGTGTTGAAAATTCTACAGATGGCGTGAAGTATGAGCAAATGCGTATTTGCCATATGTTTAACGTGGCTGAAACGGTTTCGTTTGGTATTTATGCCTGCAGCGCGGAGGATTCTTCCTTTAAATCCGTATTTACCAATATGGAAGTTACTGACTGCAAATGGTTTGCCCACGACGGACAGGCGCCTGATAATGAGGATAAGTAATTCCGGTTGACAGAGAGGACTTAAGATCACAATGATCCACCGGGTGCAAAAAAATAACGATAGCCACTGTGAAAAACAGGCTATCGTTATTTTTACATTTTTCCGATCAAGGATCACTCCACCCTGTCGATCCGGATCTCAGTGGCATGGAACTCCTCCCCTGTAAAGCTTCCCTTCAGATCCACACTCATATGCTCCTCCAGATCCTGAAATCCGGCCTCCGCATCCTCATAACTTTCTCCGCCATTCTTGACCGTATGGATATAAAAATACGTATCATCATCGAAAACTACCCGGATCAGCTCCGAGTCCGGAATCTGCGCATTGGATGAGGGATGACTGCTGGAAAGGGAACCGTCTTCATTCAGGATTATGTGCTCTTCCGCTATCCAGAAAGAGTCTTCATCCAGTTTCCATACAGTACCCACAAAGTCCGCGTCCACCACCTCTGCGATCTCAGGAGCCAACACCTGCCATCTGCCTTCCCCGCTCCCTGTGCCCTCCTGTCCGCCCGGTATTGATGCACCGGATAGGTTTTGTCCGTCTGCCTGTGCTCCGCTCAGGGATGAATTCTGCCGTGCTTCCAGATCCGTTTCCTGCACCGACACTGTTCCTGAATCTGTAACAGCGCCGAAACTGCAGCCTGCCATCACCATCCCCATCCCCAATAACCAGACTATACCTGATAATATGATCACCTTTTTTCTTTTCATCTTTCTCCTCCTGTCCGAGCTGATACAACTCGCTTTCACTGTAATACAGCTGTAATATCTTCTGCCTATTCCGCCAGATACATCTTAAGTCCGCCTTCTATCTGATCCAGGGTCTCTTCCAGGGACTGGGTGCCCTGCAGATAGGGCGGCAGCGTCTCGATCAGTACCTCCCGGATCTTCGCGTCCTCCTTCACCGGCCGGTCCAGTTCCCTGCATAATGTCACCAGCTTCTGCGCCGTCTCCGCAGGATATGCGCCGATCTGAAAGAGCTCATCCGCCCCCTCACCGATCTCGATCGTGGTCTCCGCCGCATAATCAGAACGGTCAATCTCCGCCTGGGTTTCCAGACATCCTGCATTCACCGGGAATCCGGTATAATAATCCTTTCCCTGTACCTTCTCAGACAGGCAGAAAGCCAGAAAATCCCTGGCAATATCCTGCTGTTCGCTCTTGACGGACACTGCCATTTCCACATAAGGGACAAAGGTGTTCTCAAAGGCGGTAAAATCACTCCTGATATAATCCGCAATAGCCAGAGGAAACATACTGTCGTAAAATCCGGCATTCATCTCCATCTCGAATTTCGCTTTATATGCCAGATCCCACAGATTATAATCCCGTTCATTCTTATCACGCTTTTCTATGAGGCCGCTGTTGTCCGTGATCTGCTTTAGCGCCTCCAGATACCCTGACAGCGCTTCCCTGTCCAACGCCTTGTTTTCCACCATGCGCCCGCAGAAATAGGGATAGAACAGATCCACCAGCTCCGTCACCGTCCTCGCGCCCATGTAGTTCTCGCTCTG
The DNA here is from genome assembly GCA_029064505.1 of Acetatifactor sp. Taxonomy (GTDB): domain Bacteria; phylum Bacillota; class Clostridia; order Lachnospirales; family Lachnospiraceae; genus Acetatifactor. Next base: position 532 of record JAIEKC010000309.1, on the reverse strand, counting down.
CCCGCTCAGGAATGCACCCAGCGTCTCCATGGACGCCATATCCGATACCGTGATGTCCCTGCCCATAGCCAGAGTAAATCCGAACTGCAGGGGAACGATGCACTGTTTTCCGTCCTCCGTGCGGTAAGCCTCCATAATGTTGGAAAGCAGCTCCCCGCTCTCTTCCATGGGTGCGACAACATCCCGGAGATCCACCAGCAGACCCTTTTCCAGATAGGAATCCTTGTTCAGATGATCCAGCACCAGGATATCCGGTGCTTCGCTACCCATAAGCATGGTATTGATCTGCTGCTGTACCGTATTATAATCCAAAGCGTCACCGCTGTATTGATCTTCCCTGGAGTAAACATACTCCACCTCGATCAATATCTCGGGATTTTCCCGATGATACATTGCCGCCGCATTCTGTAAAAGTGTGTTCTCTTCCACTGCATACAGCTTTATGACAGTGCTCACCACAGGCATTGCCTCGGGATCATACTCATACTTCAGCAGCTTCCAGGTACCCCCGTCTCCTCTAAACAATGCATAG
>JAIEKC010000308.1:0-8398 GCA_029064505.1 Acetatifactor sp. | reverse complement strand
CACTGATCACCAGATAATCCCGATCCAACGTCACCTTCCATGCATTAAGCGCCTGAGCCCTGGTCAGATGCAGCACATCCGCCGCTCTGCCGTCTTTCCAGGAATAACAGGGATCATAGTCGCCATAAAACACATAAGTTCCGTCCTCCCCATTCAGACGACAGAAAGGGGTCGCCAGGGCAGATACCAGCACCGCGTCTCCCAGACGCATGTGATAGGGAAAGAAACCGTAAGCCCCGCTGGCAATATCCACAGCCGGGAATTCCACCTTCCCTGCCGCCGTCAGTCCCTTGAACACCACCTGCCCATGAGCATCCATGGTTCTCCGCCTCTGATAATTGTTAAAGAACACATAACCGTGGGTATCGTCATGCCTGCAGGATGTGCGCAGCGTATGCATATCCTCCGGTTTTACATCCTCAGGGAAAATCTCCGCCTTCAAAGGCGCCATATCCTCACCGAAATCCCTCAGGAAAGAAGCAAGCAGCTTAAGCTCCTTATAATTGTCGGAAATGGTTCCGTACTGACGTATGGGCGCGTTGAAATCATAATTTATCTCAGGCAGATCGTTCAGATATCCTGTGGCTTTGCTTTCCTGCAGAGTGGATAATTTGCCCCTGGGATTGCTGCCGCCGTGATACATATAATAGCCCAGCAGCGCCACTCCGCTCGCCAGTTTTGTGGTGGACATTGCGCCGATGTCCGCCCCTGTGGCAACGGGCCGTCTGTGGAAGGTGGCCTGCATGCCGCCCCCCAGCTCCGCCGTGAGATAGGGAAACGCGGATTCGTCAAAAGTGATCCCATCCTCCACATGGTGGTCGCAGGCGATCAGCGCATCGTTTCTCACATGGCTGATCACATAATTGGTGTTGGCGGAAAGCTCCTCAACACTCTGCTCCCAGGGAGCTTCGCAGTAACCTCCCATTACGGGAATACAGTCGCCGATCACAGCGCCGCCCCAGCCGGTGGCTGTGTAAATGGGCACCTGCAGTCCGACCTCCTTTGCCATCTCCATCAGAGCGCGCATATGGGACTCGCCCTTTTCTCCCCGGAAACCGCCCACATGGCCATATTCGTTCTCCAACTGCATGGCGATCACCGGCCCGCCGTCCTTCAGCATCAAGCCCTTCACCTGCTCGCTGATCCGGCTCCAGTAACGCCTTACCAAAGCCATATAAGCTTCATCGTTGCTGCGCAGCTCAATCCCGCTCTCTCCCTTTTTCACCACCCAGTCGGGGAAACCGCCGTTCCTCACCTCGCCATGGACCCAGGGGCCGAGGCGCAGGCACACCTGCAGGCCTACCTTTCCGCAGAGTTCCACGAACTTCCTGACATTGCGGCAGCCCGAAAAGTCAAAAACCCCCTCCTCTTCCTCATGATGGATCCAGATCAGATAGGTGGACACGATCGTCACACCCCCCGCCTTCATCTTCCGCAGGGACTCCTCCCACAGTTCCTCGCGATATCTGGTAAAATGCATCTCCCCCATCACAGGGAACCACGCTTTTTTGTCCTTCATCAAATAATCACTGTTATACGTATATTCTGTCATTTCCTATCCCCATCTGCGCGCTGCGGCGCGCGACTAACCTGATGTTGAATACGCTTATTTATTCAACTGCCTTCCAATACTCCATCTGTTCAGAAATCGTATCTGCAGGCTGCATGGCCCGTGTCAGTGCCGGACAGCATTTTTGCTCTGCCGCGGCTCATGCCCTATGATATTTCTCTGATCACCTTAAAATTCCCCATGGTGACATAGATCGCCGGGGAGGATATCCGGATTCCCACCTGCAACCGGCCTGCCCCGCAAAACATATTACGTATTTCATAGACTGCCCTGGAATGCTCCGCGGGATGGATCACCGTCTCTCTGATCCTGCCATCGTTTTCAGCAAAGAGTCTCACATCCACACCGGTAGTATCCACGCCGGTGATCTCCACGGAAATACCGTAATTTCCTTCCCGCTCTATTGTCACACTGTTGCTGACGGAAAAACGGAAATTCTTCGCCGCCTGCACTTTTAAACAGCCCGCGTCGGGCAGCACCGTGAGAACCGTGCCTTCCTCCCGCTCCGCAATGCTCCAATGCTCCATTCCGTCCGGACCTTCTGAAAAATTACCGTTCAGCAGCAGATTTTCACCTCTGATGCCGTCTGCATCGACAGCGTACCCCACTGCATTGAGCTTCTCCTCCAGCGCCTGCCATCCTTCCGGTTCCCGCTCCATCTCTTCCCTGGTCTGTCGAAAGGTCTCTATGCCTTCCATGGCCCGTCCGGTCTCATCCAGCAGTCCCATATTTTCACTCCAGCCGCCTCCGCCACGCTCCGGCACACAGATCGGCTCCCAGTAATAGACGCCCTTCCCCATCCGGTCGGGAAGCTCTGCCACAAGGTGCATGACATACTCCAGCACTCTTCTCTGTCCCAGGGGCGTTGCCTCCATACAGCCGATCCGTATCTGATCCTCGTCGATAAAACCGCGCTCACTCTTCCTCCAGGCATATGCCGTCTCCACAATGAGAATCGGCTTCCCATAGTCCTTTACCAGCCTGTTCATGGAATCCCTCAAGTCCAGATAGGTACCGTGCCAGAACGGATAATAGGACAAACCGATGAGGTCGAAATCATCCAGCCCCGCCGCGAAAGCCTTCTCAAACCATTCATGAAGCCAATCGTATCTGCCGCCCTGATCCAGATGGATCATGATCTGCATCTGTTCCGCATCCGCCACTTCCCTTGCACCCCTGATGCCCGCGTTGACCAGCTTCACCATTCCCGCATAATCAGGCAGCTCCCCCTCGGGGAACAGCAGACCGCTCCGGATCTCATTCCCGATCTGCACAATATCAGGCAGCAGACCTTCCTCCTTCAGACGCGCCAGCGTATCTCCGGTAAAGGAATAAACCGCTTCCTCCAGTTCGGAAAAGCTCAGATTTTCCCATGCCGCCGGCTTCCTCTGATTGGCCGGATCCGCCCAGTGATCGGAATAGTGGAAATCCAGCAGAAAGCTCATATGATTCTCTTTTATTTTCTCCGCCATCTGCAGGGTATGCTCCAGATCGCAATACCCCTTCGCCTGCGGTACTGCCCCCGGATCATTCCATATCCTCAGTCTGACGGAATTGACTCCGTATTTCTTTAACAGTTCAAAGGGCTCCATCTCCAGACCGTCCCTGTCCTTTACACGCATTCCCTCCGCCAGGCTCTGAGGCAGAGAGGAAATATCCATTCCCCTGTAAAAATCCAACATCAGGAAACCTCCCATTCCAGTTCTTTATAGATCCAACATCTTATTATACGATTCCACTGGTTGATTTCCGCATCAGGATCTCGAAATCCACCATTGTCTTCTTCTGATAGTCCTTCCCTGCCAGAAAATTGATCATCTGCCGCGCGATCATATTGCCCACCTGCCTTGCGGATACATTCACCGCCGTCACGGAAGGGGTAAAGCAGTCCAGATTAGGACTGTTATACAGGGAAGCCACCGCCACATCCCGCGGAATACGATAGCCCTGGGACTGGAGGCTTGACATGATCTTGGTACAGATGACATCATCCCCGCAGATGATGCATTCCACCTTCTGAGAGATTATACTGCCGATCAGCGAATCCATCAGATCCGGATTCAGTGTGCCGGCATAAACAAGCTGCTTCTCCGGTGGAAGGCCGTTTTTCAGCAATGCACGGCCGAACCCCCCGTGCCTGCTCCTGTTTACCCTGTAATCCAGCGTGTCTATGATCAGGGCGAACTTGCGGTATCCCCTGCCGATCAGAAGCGAGGTCAGACTCTCTGCCGCCCCCTCATTATCCGTATCAACCTGTATGATATCTTCATCGCAGATACCCGTCAGCCCAACAGGGAAATCCACCCCGGTGAGGTACTTCACCGCCCTGTCGTCACTCAGACTTCTGGTAAGAATGATGCCATCCACCTTATCCTTTTCCACCAGAGCGCGGATACCGGACACATCATTCGCCGTGCCGCTGGTGATCAGCACATCATAATCCATCAGGGTGGCTGTCTCACATATTCCCAGGACGCACTCCTGAAAATAAGGACCGCCGTTCAGATACACATCCGCAGGCAGTATAACCCCAAGATTCTTAGTAGGAGTCCTGATCTCCGTTCCATTTTCCGTCCGGCTCTCCTGCTGCTTCGCATATTCCATGATCTTTCTGCGGGTCTCACTCCCTATCCTGCCCTTTCCGGACAGCGCCCTCGATACCGTGCTCTTCGAAACACCCAGTTCTCTTGCCATTTCATCAAGCGTCATATCCGTCACCCATTCTAATAGTCCATGATTTCGTGCGCTTCAGCGCACATGGAATCAGTAATTGACACAATGTCCTTCTGTATTATTGCAGGTTACATTTCATCCTGCAGGTTGCAAAAAGGGCCGCCGCATTACCGGCAGCCCTCAAAGTCAGCAGTTCGGAAAGAGCTCTGCGTTCACACTGTTATTGCCTGGATGCAATGTATTCCGCAGCCTGCTTTTCCAGCTCGGCAATGATATCACGGATACCCGCGGTCTCCATAGCCGATCTGAAATCCTCCAGCGCCTTATCCACGTCAGGAACAAGACCATTGATCAGAGGGTCACAGTAGGTAGAAAGCGCCGCATCCACAGCTGACATCTGAACGGTAACATTGGTATTGTCAAAGTTAAAACCATCATAGGGATGATCAGCCTTTATATTGCTCTCCCAGCTTTCCAGCATTGCATCATAAGTGTCATCCAGAGGAGTTCTGTCCTCTTTATACTCAGTTCTCTTGATCTCGGCGTTCATCCATCCCCAGTTACAGTTAGCGTCAACACCATAACCATCCAGAGTGATCACTTTAAACTGGTCGTCGCCGACTGCTTCCCAGTGCTTGCCCTCGATACCAAATCTGGTCAGATCATTGATGGTGGGGTTGGTGTAAAACTCATTCAGCACCATCATTGCTCTCTCGGGATTCCGGCTGTTTACATTGATAGCCATACCGTTGTTGATATAGGAATTCACTCTCTTCGGCTGAGCGGCTACGGGATCAACCAGTGTCACATTCCAGTCGGAATTCTCCTTGTTTGCCTGCTCCGCATACTGCTTACAGCTTCCAAGGTTCCAGATCATCCCTGCGGTCCTTCCGGTAAGGAGACCTGTCTGCCTGTCGTCATTGGAACTGAGTACATCCTGTGACCAGCAGCCCATATCCGCCAGTTCCTTCATCTGATGGCAGTAATCGGAAAATCCTTCCCAATCAAGGATATAGGTAAAGCTCAGATCGGAAGGATCCTGCGTATTATACAGGATCAGCTCACCGGACTTGGGAGCGCCGCTGGTAGTCGTCAGTCCCTGTGCCTGGAAATACTGATACCAGGGACCTCCCTGACTTGCATACTGTCCGTCTGCCGCACATTTCTTATAGAAATCGATCAATTCGTCCCAGTTCGTGATCTGGGATACGCCATACTTCTCCAGGAGGTCACCACGGACAGCCAGAACATCCTGCCCAAACTCATTCTGATAGTTGGGAACCATGTACGCGGTACCGTCGATCTTGGCCTGACTCCACGCGATCTCAGGAACCACATCCCAGATGTCGGGCGCATACGTCTGAATAAAATCCTCGGTCAAAGGATAGAAACCTCCCATAGCCACAGTAGGCTCATAGTGTCCCCAGCTGGAAGCCGTGAAGATCAGATCGAAATCCTCACCGCCCGAAAACAGCAGGGAGTACTTGGTATCATGATCGCCCCAGCTTAAGAATTCCACATTCACGGAACAGTTCAGCTTCTCTTCCAGAATTTTATTGATCTCACCATAAACTTCATCGAAATCCGCCGTTCTTTCTCCAAGCAGATACATGGTCAGATCCACATGCTCGGAAGTATCTATTGCCCCCCCTGAACCGCCTGCAGAACCGCTGTCCGTTGTACCACTGTTTCCTGCCGTGCTGCCGTTACCCGCCGCGGAACCGCCTGCGGATCCGCTGTCTCCGCCGCATCCTGCCAGCAGACCTGTTGCCATTACTGCACTTAAGGTAAGTGCCGCTGCTTTTTTCATGCTCTTTTTCATAGTAGCCTCCTTTTTAATATATGTAATTTGTAAAATTACCGTTTATGACCCTTCTCCCCGCTTCAACAGTGCCCACTCACACTTAACCCTTTACCGCTCCGATCGTAATACCCTGTACAAAATACTTCTGCACAAAAGGATAAGCCAGAACAATAGGACCTGTCACGACGATGGTAAGCGCCATCTTCAGGGTCTGTGTGGGCAGTGAGACGGAGCTGACTACCGTACCGCTGACACCGCTGGCGATCATCTTCTTATATCCCTCGATATTATTGATCTGCTGGTACAGGAAATACTGCAAGGGATACTTGGTTTCAGACTTAATATACAGCATCGCATTATACCAGTCATTCCAGTAGGCCAGTGCAATGAACAGTCCCACTGTCGCCAGAGCCGGCTTGATCAGGGGCACCACCACCTGTACAAGGGTCCTGAACTCACCGCAGCCGTCAATCTTCGCCGCGTCAATCAGAGACTCCGGAATGCTCTGGATGTAACTCTTCATGATCAGCAGATTGTACACGGAGAACACCAGCGGCAGAAGAAGCGCCAGATAGGAATCCGCCAGTCCCAGTGTCTGTCTGATCAACAGGTAATAGGGAACAAGTCCTCCGCTGAACAGTGTGGTAAAGTAGAAGAAGAAAGAGAACACATTCCTCCACTCAAATTCCTTTCTCACCAGCACATATGCCGTCATGGTCTGCAGCGCCAGCCCCAGTGCGGTGCCAAATATGGTCAGTCCGATGGTAGTGGCATAAGCCCTCACCACAACCATTGGCTCGTTAAATACCGTCTTGTATGCCTCCAGGCTGAAATCCTGCGGGAACAGGCTGAAGCCGTTATTCATGATCGCCGTCTCCGATGAAAACGAGCCTGCCAGGATCATCAGAAAAGGGATCAGACAGATCAGCGCTATAAAACCACAGAAAACATAGGCTATAATATTAAGTGCAATAACATCTCTTCCTTTTTTCACTTTTCCCAAGTGACTTGTTTGTGCTGCCATTTCTGTTCTCCTCCCTTAGAATAATGTATAGTCGCGGTCGTAGAGACCCACCAGTTTATTGACAACCAGAACCGTGATGAAACAGAGTACCGACTGGAACAGACCGATCGCCGCCGACATGCCGAAGTTCTGATTCGTGATCAACGCCCGGAAAGTCAGCGTATCGATCACATCCGTATAATTATAGAGCAGACCGGTATTTCCCCCCAGGTTGTAGAACATATCAAAGTTGCCCTTAAAGATTCCGCCTACCGAGAGAAGGAACAGTGTTATGGTAGTAGGCATGATCATGGGGATCGTCACTTTAAAGATTCTCTGGAACACATTGGCGCCGTCGATCTGCGCCGCCTCGTAGATCGAGGTGTCAATACCCATGATCGCCGCCAGATACATGACGGAACCGTAGCCCACGCCTTTCCACAGGTTAAAGAACACCAGGATAAAGGGCCATGCCTTGGGCGTGGTATAGAAAGCAACCGGCTCTCCGCCGAAAGCTGTGATCAGTCTGTTCATAAAACCGTAATCGGAACTGAAAATATTGAATGCCATGACTCCTACGATTACCCACGAGATAAAGTAGGGAAGAAACATAATGGACTGTGATACCTTGCGGTAATGCTTGTTATGTATCTCTGTCAGCAGAATTGCCACCGCGATCTGCGTCACCGTGTTCACCACAATGAACACAATGTTGTAAAGTACCGTGTTTCTGGTCACCAGCCCTGCCTGCCCCGACTGGAAGAAGAACTTGAAGTTCTCCAGACCGTTCCATGCGCTGCCCCAGATTCCCCCGGCGTAAGTGTACTTTTTAAATGCCAGCACAATACCCGCCATGGGGTAATATGCGAAGATCAGGGTATATACCACCGCCGGCATTAACATCAGAAGAAATGCCCGGTATTTATATACCTTTTTGAAGAACCCTTTCACGCCGCCTTTTTCTTTCACCTTCACTGTCATCCCAACACCTCCATACAGCCTTTTGCGAAACACGTTGCGCTTATGTTGCGCGCTGTTGTTCATGCTCCCGTTTGCTTTTTTGTGCTTTTTGTCTATAAAGCAATTATATTCCATGTACATTTTGTCGTCAATGCACTGTGTTTCCAAATTATTACACATCAAAAAGTACAATTTAAACAAATAGGAACAAAAAATGCGCAACAAGCTCATTTCGCTTGTTGCGCATTTTGTTGCCTATACATCTCTGTCACATCTATTCTGTTATCCTGTCCGCATATTTGATCCGATAGATTCTCCTCAGGGAATCGTTGATACGCTCCTCTGAAATAACTCCGTCATTCACCGCCTGCAGCACCCCGTTGTATGC
>JAIEKC010000307.1:0-6417 GCA_029064505.1 Acetatifactor sp. | reverse complement strand
TCGTGGAGGTTCATGATGACGAGATCGAAAGCTATGAGAAAACCTTCCAACTGTTGAGAGACCATCCCGAGATCAATGCGCTGTATTTTGCTGCCGGAGGCGTCTACGGCGGCTGCCGCGGCGTCACCGTACTGGGACGCCAGAACCGTATGTGCATTGTTGCTTACGATATGGTTCCCACCACCAGAGAGCTGGTCAAAAAGGGCATCATATCCGCCGTCATCTGCCAACAGCCCAAAGTGCAGGGCAGTCGGCCGCTGGATCTGCTCTTCACCTACCTGACTACAGGCGATCTTCCGGAGAAAGAGCAGTATTATGTGGCCGTTGACATCCGCATACGGGAAAATCTATAGTGCTGAAAATGCTTTCCCGGGGTGTGCCTCACACTTTGCGGGATGCAGAACCCAATTGGGAAGGCATAACAGGACCATGTTGATCAAATCGGGGCGCGGCAGGCCGCAAAGCAGGAGCTTGCAGGTACATCTGCCTGGCTCATTGCCCGCGGAGATCAAACATGCCATACGGCACAATGACAGTCTGATCCCCTGCGGCATAACAGTCTATCTCATAGGTATCAAAGTGAATCCCGATCCCTTCCTCCGACAGGAAGAAACGGCCCTCGTCCAGAATCGTAGTCTCCCAGCCTTCCTCATCGGTTCCCCATGCTGCGATGCTCTCCACATAAGGCGCTATGATCTCACAGATCTCCTCCGGAGAACTGTTTACCACATCCGTGACGGAAACCCTCTCCCCGGTATTCCTGTCAAACATATAATAGATACATCCGTGCATTCCGTGGGCGGCTCCCCACTGATATTGATACCAGATGTCCACTATACCCACGTAGTTTTCATCCATATAAAACAGGTCATAGGTATCCGATGCCTCCAGGCGGTCCGGTCCCCAATCCTCCAGATACTCTTCTTCCATTTCCCTGACTGTTTTCCTGAAATTCTCTACCATCCCGATATCCTGCGCATATAAATTGTCCATGTAATCGTTTATCTTTCCGAAAGCTCCGGTATCCTCCTTCAGGAAAACCTGTGTGATGGAATACTCTATACCGGCGTCTGCACGGGCATCTGTCCAGCCATAATCAAAGCTTTCTTCGATAATGACTTCATAATAGGGATCTTCCCTGTAAACAGCCACTTCTTCCGCTTCCGTATCCTCATCTCCCGTCAGCTTCCATCTTCTGACCACATCATTCCCCCTGCTTTCCGCCACATAATAGTAATAGTCATCATCAAAATATTCCATCAGGGGATATTGCTTACTTATAAGACCATACTGCAGGGTTTCTTCCTCACCTTCCCAATCCATAAAAGATAAACGTATGGACTCATCCCCGGATGTCGATGTAAAGTAAAGTCCCTTCTCATCCCACGAGGCAAGATTTACATAGTCGCCGGAAGATGTGCCGATTTCCCTGACCTCATCCGTGTCATCCAGAGAGAGCCGGTACCATACGTTGTTCTTCGAAACGATGATCGCATCATTTGTGACAGTACGGACCACATGATCATTCAGAATATCGATCCTCTCTACCTGCTGACTGTCCAGATCGATCCTCACCGGATTGTCCTTATCATCGCTCATAAAGGCATAGCCATAATTCCTCATGGCATAAGGCAGTGTCAGCATGGGATCATAACGCCACCTGCTAAAATCTCCCTCCGGCAGCTGTCCGTACAATGTCTCACTCTCCGCGATCCGCTCTATACTGCCATCCCGGTTCAGGCGGAAATACCTGTTTTCATCATCATCCCTCTGCCGGAGCAGATACAGGACATCCTCGTATGTATCCAGCTTGTAGTACTGATAATACTGGCCGCCGTGATCCTGATCCGGCATTACCACGCTGGTCAGGCAGACCGCCTCCTCGCTTCCGTCACATTTTACCCGATAGAGATAACCGTGAAGCTTTCCCACCGCACTTACATTGGGGACCACCATAAAATAGACATAATCTCCCCAGACACAGAAATCGCCGTTCTGAGGAGAGGCCGCCTCATACAGCACCGTCTCCTCCAGCGTCTCGGGATCATACCGGCACAGACGGTTATTCCAGTAGCCATAGAGATAACCGTCCACCATCTGGATACGCTTTCCCGCATCATCCCTGAAATAAGGCACGCTGCCCATGACGGAGTCCGTACTCTGCTCCGTCTGTGAAGCGGTGTTTGCGGCCAACATGGCGGCATCACCTGCAGCTGTCGCAGACAGCCGGATACCGTCACCGGCCGCCACAGACATCAGGGCATCTCCACGGCCCGCAATCGGCATCAGGGCATTTCTCTGCCCATGCGCTCTATAGAAATATACCGCTTCCACACTGTCTCCCCGCGGTACGGCCTCTTCCACACGGGAGACTCCTGATGTGACCGCAGTTTCCATTCCACAACCTGTGATAACCGCCATTCCGGCCGCTATGACCAGACCGGAGACTGCTTTTTTATTCCAAAATTTGTTCCTATGCATATCCATTACGCCAACCTCCATGACTCCGCTCTGCGGAATCTCATATCCATGTGTGAAGTTTTAGATTTTCTTAAGCGGCGTCCTTCCCGGACATCTCAGAAAATCTCTTTGCACAGACCTCCATACGCCCACGCCTTACAGGCCCTTTGCATGTTATTCTCATTTATCCACAGTCATGCCAAAGGCACTGTAAGGTACAATGACCTCCTGATTTCCCGCGGCATAACAGTTTATCTCATAAGGATCAAAATGAATACCAATACCCTCCTCGGATAAATAGAAGCGGCCATCCTCCAGAATAACAGCCTCCCAGCCCTCTTCACCGGTTCCCCGTGTGGCCACCGCCTCCACATAAGGCGCAATGATCCCGCAGATCTCTCCCGGGGAATGGTCTACCCGGTCCATGATATGGATCTGTTCTCCGGTATGTCTGTCAAATACATAATACATCCTTCCATCCATGCCGTGAGCACCGTATCGACTCCCATTTTCCTCCCATTCCATACATATGCTCACATAATCTTCATCCATATAATTCACCCCGGCCGTATCCCACCGGTACGCGTACCGGTGTCCGTCCTTCGGATCATATTCCGCTTCCCGCTCCTGCGCCAGAAAATACTCTTTCTGCTCTTCTATGAAAGCCATCTCCTCCGCATAAAGCTGATCCAGAAAGTCATTTACCTTCCCGAAAGCATCCCTCTCTTCCGTAAAATATATTTTATAGACGGTGTAATCAATATTTATGGACTCATCTTCATCCTTCCAGCTGTACAGGCATGTCTCTCCGGCGGCAAGACCTCCATCGGGACGTTTGCGGTAAACGGATACCCGCTCCGGCTCATCCCCGTCCTCCGGCCCCCGCCTTCGGACTTCTTTCGTTCCATCCACTGTGACAACATAATAGTAGCAGCTTCCGTCAAAAAAGTTTACTTCCGAATCCCAATTTCTTTCAAAACTATCCTCCTGTGTATTCACTTCTCCATCCTGATCAACAAAGGACAATACTGCCCAATCCTTATAAGACTTAACGGAACAGATTCCTTCCTCATTCCAAAAAGCGACCATGTAACCGGGAACATCTTCTATCTTCTCCATATGGGTAAGGTCATCCAGAGATATCCTGTAGCAGTCACCCGGGAAGCCTGTCAAAAATATCGCATTATCCGTAATAAACGTCAAACGGTAATACTCATCCGGTATATGGATCATCTCTTTCTCTAAGCTGTCCGGATTCATCCGCATGGATGTCTTCCACCTGTCATTCTGGCAGAAAAAATATCCATAATTCCGCATGGCATAGGGCAGAGTGATGATCTGCCCCGCAGAACGCCAGCTTGAGTACCCCGCCGGCATTTTCCCATACAGCGTTTCCTCCTCCGGAACAGGGCTGATACCGCCATCCCGGCCCAGGCGAAAATACTGATTTTCCTTATCATCCTGCTGGCCTACCAGATATAGAATATCATCGTATGTATCCAATATATAATTATTATTGTAATAGTAATCCGGCATCACTATGTCTGTCAGGCAGACCGCCTCCTCACTGCCGTCGCACAGCACCCGGTAAAGATAACCCTGTGTTCTGCCTAAAGAAGTCACATTGGGAACCACCATAAAATAAATGTATTCCCCCCAGATACAGAAATCGCCGTTCTGAGAGGACGCCGCCTCATACAGCACCGTCTCCTCCAGCGTCTCCAAGTCATATCTGCAAAGGCGGTTGTTCCAATAGCCATAGAGACAGCCCTCCGCCATCTGGGTATTCCGCCCTGCATCATCCCTAAAATACGGAACACTTCCCATGGAAGATCCTTCCTGCCATTTGAACAGCACACTGCCCCTCTGGCAATGCCTTGCGGATCTGCTGTCCGGCTCTGAGGATATATTGTTCAGTGCTGCGACTATGCCGGCCGACCCTGAGGATATTCTGTTCAATGCCGCAATCATGCCGGCCGACCCTGCCGATACAATGACCGGCTCCCCTGATATATCGTTCAACTGTCTCTTATCCCACAGCGGAGACGCTCCCCGCAAAGTCCCTGTGCCCGGCATATCTGCTTCCTGTACCCCGCTATTTGTTGCAGCAGCAGCCGACTCTGCCTCCCGTGCATCCCCGCCGATCACAGTTGCGGTCAGTCCGGCTTCCTGTGCACTGCTGCCGGTCACGGCGGCTGTCAGGACTGCCTGCTGTATGCTGCTGCCGATCACCGTTGCTGCCAGCCCTGCTGCCGCCGGCAGACAAAGCACTTCTTTTATGAAACCCTTTTTCACGTCTTTTATTACCCCGGATTTTATGTTTCTTTGCACATGCCTTCACTTACATGCGACAAATTTATTCCCTATTCTCTATTATTTCTTCTCTGTCTCCAAAATGCAAGCATCATATTTGCATCATTTTACATGATTGTAACAGTTTAGCCATGCCATTCATAAGTTGCCGGATTCTCCGTTTTTCCCAAGAGCCAACTTTATTACCGGCAACTTATTTCATGTCGAGCGTTTGCCCTATAGAAATAATTATACAAATTGTCCTTTGTGAGCCATCTCAGTCGGTGATTTTTTCGGACAGTTCAATACAACTTCCCCGACATCATCTCGAAATTCCGCTCGGTAATCCGCTCCATCACCTTATCCTCGTAGAGAGAGGAAAACAGCCTGTCAAGCTCCGCAAGGCGTTTGTTCAGCTTTTTCTGCTCCTTTTCCATTGCCTTTGCCCTGCTCTTGTCTGTTTCCGTGAGCCGTTTCTCAATCACCCTCACCGCCCGCTCGTCATTCACCATATATCTATGCCGGTTACTTCTTGCGGATAGACTGCAACAAAGCAGAAGAAGGTTTGAAAACTTCTCCCTGCTCGGAATGTGCCTTAAATGCTTTGGCAATAGACGAACCGCTTGAATATGCAATCTATTAGTATACCGATGGATTTATTGTATCTTGAGGGGAATATGCAGATGTGGGTGGATGCGGAAGATTCGTTGGAATTATGTAATCCATAGCCTCTCGGAGTCTCTTTTTGCCTGATTTTGCGAGAAGATTTTTTGTAAGTTGTGCACAAATTTATGAGGCGTACGTGGAACGTACGTTGATTAAATTTGTGTGCAACTGATGGAAAATCGGCCGCAAAGGCAGGTGCAAGGGAGATTCCGAGAGACTATTTTAGTCTGCTGAAAATCTTTTGAAAATATTTCTTGTGCTGATGGCGATCATAAACGACACAACACCCGAAAATAAAACAACAGCATATTCAAACCCTTTGCAAATTTCAAACAGGACACCATATAATGCATTGCCCAATGGCTGTGCACACATGGAAACGGTAAGAATAACAGCAATCACCTTTCCAATTAAATTTTGCGGAGTTTCTGTTTGGATAAAGGACATCATCTGTACGGTAAAAATCGTTGAAAATACCATAATGGCAAAACAACATACGGTTATGGCAATATAATTTATCATTCCAGAGGAAAACAACATCAATGCAGCACTGATAGGAAACACACATACTGCACAAGCTATTACCAGATTGCCCGATTTGCGAATTGCCATTTTTTTTGCAAAAATGCCTGCTGCGATACCCCCAGTGAGTCCTCCTGCCGCCAATGCTCCCTCTGCAAAACCATAAAGTCTGTTCGCCTGTGAAGCTTCTAAATTTAATACCTCTGTTACCAGATATGGCAGTGCCACAATGATCATTGCTGCAAGGAACAAATTAATTCCGCAGATTACAAGAACGGCTTTTCCGATAACAGGCTTTTCCTTTCGGATAAAGCGGATACTATCTGCGAAATCGGTTCTGGCTGTCTTTAATATACCGCCGCCTGAAGTTTGTTTCCGGAACGGTATTTTAATGAAAATTTCCATAACCGCCGACATAATAAAACATACCATGCAAACCCACAATACAGGCTTTAATCCATATGCACTGTATAAAAT